>NZ_BAAHWU010000007.1:0-93226 GCF_054601275.1 Dysgonomonas reticulitermitis
ACTGGGGCATGGTAAAGAATAACTGATCGGGAAGCAGCCCTGTTGGCGGGAAATAGTTGCGGCATGCCGTGAGATACGCATCCCTTAATGTCGTCCCACCTTGGCGGATGCCTATTTGTTCATATTCTGATTTCAGTTTCAGTGTGTTATCTGCTATTTCAAAATAGAAAGGCTTATCGCTCCATATATAACGCCCTTTACTGGATAGGAACAGAGGAACTACTTGGTTATTATTATTCTGAAGAGCCAGGTTAAATTCTTTTACAGGCTTCAGGTAAGGCATATGCGAACCCAGTGCGACTGCTCCGCCCCACCAGTATTCTCCCTGTTCAAGCGGAATGGCTGTTTCATAAGTTTTTTGCCCGAAAAGGTTTGTGATAAATATTGATGTAATAAGTAATAATGTGATTTTTTTCATTGCTTGTTGGTTATGGATTCCGTAACCGGAAATATCTGTTTCTATATTTATTATTCGACCTTGAGCTTTGTTAGCAGAATATCAGCCACGTCGCTGATAAAGGTAACACTATTTTGATAATAATTCCATTATATACCTTCTATGTTTCCTGAACTGTTCTATATTATTATCATATTTATCAAATCCGTAAATAACCTTGTCAATTATACTTTTAGCAGCTTCGGGATCTTTTCTCTCAAGCATTTTGAACAGTTCATAATCTACAATTCCATCTCTCATCGCGTCAAACCGGATAGAACTGAGAAGATGTCCGTCTTTCGGATAAATTATCCAGGAATCGCCCCCGGGTAATATATTTCCCCCTTCGTGGTTGATCGATGTTTGCTCATCTAAAGGATTTCCGTCTTCAGACCAGTAATTGAGCCCCCAATGGAGATAACCGGGTATATTATATTTAAAATTAAGCCAGTGGATGAATCTTGTTTTCAATAAAGGTAACTCAATAAATCTGTTGGCATATTCGCCTTTCGGAGCCAGACAAGTATAAAACCACGCTTCCTTTCCATTTTTATTTTGCTCATTATAAAAAGAATAATCCTTGTTCATAAAATCAAGTTGAGGAACCCAAATATCAATAATATTGTCCAGATTCTTACTGTGGCATGCTTCAATAATCAATAACCCTGGAGCGATTTGTTTTACAAAACGGCTGATTTCGGTATATGTTTCAGCATTTTCTTCAATAGGTTCATCGGCAATGTGCTGAATATAAATTTTTTCCCATCCTTTTTCTTTCAAATGATTCATTAATCCGTCGAAAAAATCAGTATAAAACCTTTTCGCACGAGGATCGGATATGGGTAGTTTATCGAACTTATTTCGAGAGTCTTTTCCTTCATTCGGGACAAATACGACAAATTGGGATGTCCAATGGCTTTCTCTTTCGCCAATATGCCCTCCCTCTATTTTACCGATGACACCTTCACGAATGAACAATTCGACCATTTTATCAAAATTAGAGAAATCGATTGTCCATTTGTTATATTCGAATTTAAATTCGGAGAGGTGCAGTGGGGAAATAAGTGCAATATTTTGCCTGTATTCTGCCATTTTTTTCGCAAGTTTATCAACACATCTCCAATGTTTGTCGGAGAAAGGCTCAAAAGGAACACCATCATTCATCCATTTCAATCTGTCAGCATCTAATGTAAACCAGTTAGTAACCCATAAACTCGTTTCTTCTATCGTAACAGGGTAAACTTTTACCGAGTAATCTTTTGAAATGGAAAACAATTCTTCTCCGCTCTTTCCTGTAATGGTAACTTTTCCATTATATAATCCCGGTTTTGCATCTTTTGGAACCGGAACAGATATCCATATAGGTTGCGTATTACCAAACACCACATTTATAGACTCTTGCTCCAGAATAGGATCGGGATAATATCCGGAATAAGAAACGATACGGTCTCTCGAATAATCCCAGATACTCCGCCCTACTTTTACATATCCTACAAAGCCTTTTTTAGCAAGAGGAAGAATAGCTTCGCCGTTTGTAGCTGTGGAAACGTGAACCTTCAAATCGGTGATGTTACCGGTCGAACGAACTACAAACTGCAAGGTTGCATTTTCGCCTCTGACAACTTCACTTATAGCTTCTTTAGGCCGGAAGTAACTTGCTTCAGCCAATACCTTCTCAAGCGGATCGACATATTCGAACTGTATCGGGTTCGCTTCCCTCGATGATGCTTTTACCGGAATGCAGAGAAAAGCAAGAGCCGCTAGAAACGGGCAAATCACTTTTATTATTAATAGTTTCATACTGTTTAAATTTTAGCGAAAATTTATACCATAAACTCTAAAAATAAAGATACAACTAGAAACTGAAAGAACCATGCTTACCAGCAATCTGATAAGCATGGTTTCTTTATTCTATGATATTGCCAATTATTATTACCAACCCGGATTTTGACCCAGTTTTGGATTCAATGTCAACTGATTGGCCGGTATCGGATACAGGTAATCCCTGCCCACATTGAACTTGAACCCTTGCGTTCCTCCATTCAACAGGTTTTTAAAGATTTTTATATATCCGTTGGCATCCGTTTCCAGGGCATTGACCACACTGTTGAAGAGTGCTTGTCGAGTAAGGTCGGGCGCGGCTTCCGGCAAGTAATCTTCAAATTTGAAACCTACCCATTGCGCTTTTTTGGCACCTACCGGAATTTGACCCACTATCAACTCTCCGGCTGCCGCCCAACGCATAATGTCGTCCACGCGGAAACCTTCGCAAGCCAATTCCACCTTACGCTCGCGACGCACTGCCTGAATCATTCCACCAAGAGCCGCAAACTCAAAGTTCGGGTCTGCTGTTACGCTTGTGGTCAAGTCGGACACCGCAGGAACTAAACGCCGACGCAGTTTGTTGATACTTTTGTCCAAGTCGGCCTGATTGATGGTTCCCAATTCCGCTTTGGCTTCGGCGTATATCAGCAGCGTTTCACCATAGCGGAAATAAATAAGCGCCTGTACTCCAAATCCGTTATCACGTCTGTCTGCATAATTAAAATTGTGTCCCTTATAAATGTGATAGCCTGTGGGACAGGATTCAGCAGCAGGCTGTCCGTCTAAAGCCGGAGCTATAAAATATCTTTTAGGACTTGCTTTTTCCCAGAGAAAATGCTTGCCGTCGTTAATCTGAATTGTTTGTTCCAAACGCGGGTCGCGACCTGCAACCACATCAAGCAGGGTGGCATCGTTGTAGCCGGGAGCAACCGGTGTTCCGTCTGTTTTCAGGTACGAATCCACTAATTTTTTGGTGGCGCCTCTGCCTCCGCTGGTTGCTGAGTATCTATCCCAAAGGTTGGATTTGACACCGGCTTCGTATTTACGCCAGAAAAGCACTTCTTTGCTGCCGGAATAATTCTCCTGATTGAATATATCGCGGTAGCCATTGGCAACGCCCACATTGTCCAATGCAGGATAGCCTTTCGATTCTTCCAATGCAATGAGAGCGCCGGATACTTCTGCTGCTTTTGTCAAAAACGTAGTGCTTTGATTTACCGCCGATTTAAAGGCATCGCCTGCATGGTATTTTTCCCAGGTACCTTCGTAAAGAGCGATGCGGGCTTGCAAAGCCATCGCCGTTTCCTTGGTAAGACGTCCCGTCCAGCTTGAGCTGTTAGGCAGGTAATTTACGGCATTGTCCAAATCAGCCATAATCGAGTCCACTACCTGATTGCGAGGTAAACGTTTCTCAAAAAGCACATCGGATGATGTCGCTACTGTGGTAGCAGCCCATGGAAGATCCCCGTAACGGCGTAACTTGTTGAAATAGAAAATGGAGCGGAAAAATAGTGCTTCGCCCACATACTGTTTCACGGCGTCGAACGAAGTAAGTGCTTCTACCACCTTGTAATGGTCAAGAAAGTAGTTGATGTCGCGCAGTGCCTCCCAATCGCCGTTTCCCCAGCCGCTACCATCGTCCGGTATCGTTTCTTGACCGTTCATACGGGTATTATATCCATAAGATACTTCTGTATCGCTTCCGCCGTCGGCATCCCAGCCGTACGGACCTATCGTACCCCAACCGTCTTCTCTGGCAAGCAAGTCATTCCGGTCGTACAGGTTATTGACATACAGTTTCAAATCATTGGCGGATTTCCAATAATTCGCATCACTGATTTGATCGAGGGGTGCTCTGTCCATAAATTCATCGTTACACGATACGGCAAGTGTAAGGAACAGCAACATTGCTACTATATAGTAATGAAATTTTTTCATATTTATAAACATTATAGTTATTAAAATTAGAATGTAACATTTACGCCAAATGCCCATGTTCTCTGCAAAGGATATACTTTGGCTTCGCTGTTCACAATTTCGGGATCGATTATTTTTATCAGATTGGTGAAAGTCGCTAAATTTTCTATGTTTACAAATAGCCTTGCTTTTTGGAATTTGACTTTTTCCGTGATTGTCCTTGGTAGCGTGTAGCCCAACTGTACATTTTTCAGACGCAGGTAAGATGCATCCTGCAAATAACGGGTTTGAGCCTGCAAGTTCTTGCGCGTGTTGAAATAGGCACGCGGAAAATATCCGTCCGGGTTTTCAGAAGTCCAGCGGTCGGTATGCACCGTGAAATAAGACGATTGCCACATACTGTCGCCTTCAAATCCCCAAAAATAGTTGGCGTTTTCCGCGAACATAATATCGCGCTTGCCCACGCCTTGCAGGAAGACCGTAGCGTCAAATCCTCGCCACTCGGCATTGAGGTTTACGCCAAATTGGTAACGAGGCGTGTTGTTACCGATTACCTTCCTGTCGCCCGGGTCATCGACGGTATAGCCGGGTTTTATTTTATTATCTCCATCCAAATCTTTATAATGTACATCGCCCGGATACCAGTTGGCATTGAGATAGGACTGGTCGGTAGCATCAATTTCAGCCTGATCTTTAAACAAGCCTACCGTTTCGTAACCCCAAATTTCACCCATTGTCATACCGTCGTACCACATATCCGAAATCAGTTTGGTTGGATTGTTGTATTTGACTACCTTGCCGATATAGTCACCCAACACGGCACTGATTCCGTAAGACACTTCACCAATTTTATCCTTCCAGCTGACGGTAATATCAAAACCTTTGGTTTCAGTTTCCGCGTCGTTTACGCGGGGAGCGGATGTTCCCAGCAGAGCCGGAAGTTTTACGCCGAAACCCGCAAAATCTGTGGCATTACGCTTGTACCAGTCGAAGCTGAAGTTAAGTCGATTGCGCAGGAAAGCCATATCAACGCCAAAATCTATGGTATTGGATGTTATCCATGTCAGATCAGGATTAACCAGTTGTCCTGGTTGTTTGATCGATGATTCACGACCGCCGCTGAATAGCCATTGGCTACTCGTTGGCGCAGTTTTACCTAATGAGGGGTAAAACTGATAATAGCCAATAAAACTGTGGTCTCCCAGACTTGCATACGAGCCCCTGATCTTAAGATGGTTAACGTAGTCTAAAACCGGTTCCCAGAACGATTCCTTGGAAAGAATCCATCCTGCCGACACGCCGGGATAGAATTTGTAACGTACATCCTTCAGGAAGCGGGAAGTACCATCGTACCTGCCGTTCAATTCCAAAAGGTATTTTTCCTGATAGTTGTAATTAATACGCCCGAAAGCGCCGCGAATAGCCAGTTGCGATGCGGCGTCGCTTGCACTGCTGGTTCCGTAAGTCAAGGACAGTGCCGGAACTTCATCGGTGTATAAATTGTCGTTCACTCCTCTCAGTCGCAAATTGTCGTAAAGTTCCTGTGTAAACCCTGCCAAAACTTTGAAGTTGTGATCGCCCAATGCCTTTTCGTAAGAGGTAAAGGCATTAACTGTGTAATGCTGATTTTTGTACATGTTACGTTCAAAAGAGTTGGGAGACGATCCACCACGTGCTCGTTTTGCTCCGCTTGGGTCCACAAGGTAGAACGTTTTTTTGTGATTGCTGTTTTCAATATAGGTACCGTCGAAAGTAAAGTTGGCGGTAGCGTCCCAGCCCGGCAACAGATGGAAAAGAAATTCTCCGGTCAGGGTGGCATTGTCGCTGGTTTCTAATCGCCGTCCGCCATCGGTAAACATCAAGACACCGCTGCCTTCGGAATAATATCCGTCGGGATTTTTCAACGGCACGGTCGGAAAAGTACGACCAATCTGGTGGAAATAGTCCCGTGAATAACTACTGCCGCCGCTGATGCCGCTATAAATGATGGGTGTATCTGTCTGTCCGCGTGAAAATGCGCCTCTTAAGCTGAACGTAAGCCAGTTAGTCAGGTTGGAAGACAGATTGGCACGCACGTTGTAGCGTTCATATCCGTCGTTCGCATAGTTGTACAAACCATCCTGCTGGGTATATCCCAAACCGACATAGTAATTGGAATTTTCTGTACCGCCCGATACGCCGATATTATGCTGTTGGCTGAAACTGGCTTTCTTGAAATAAATATCAAACCAGTCGTTGTTGGCGTTGGCAGTGTCCCAATCGTACCACCTGTCGCTGCTCGGATTTTTTACGGTTTCATCCTTAAGCGTACCGGCTTGATAACCCTTGATTCTCCCTATCACTTCATCGCTAAATATCTGTCCCATATTGGAGTTTGCCGCGACTTCGTTATATGCATTGGCAAAATCCAGCGAATTTACATAGTGCGGAAGGTTGACAGCCTGAGAAAATCCGAAATTGTTGTTGTAGGAAATCACCGGCTTTCCGCTGCGTCCTTTTTTGGTGGTAACAATGATAACGCCAAAAGGAGCACTCGAACCATAAATGGCTGCGGAGGCGGCATCTTTCAGGATAGAGATATTTTCCACGTCGTTCATGTTGATGGAACTGAGGTCGCCGCCCTGCACTCCGTCAACGACAACCAGCGGAGAGCCGGAAACGTTGGATTTGTTATTGTTGTCGTCAATATTTATCCCCGTATAACCCCGGATGTTGATGGACTGTTTGGTACCGGGGGCACCGTTTGGCGTGGAGATGTTGAGGTTGGCAGTCGTTCCCTGCAATGCCTGCGTCAGCGACACCACGGAACGGTTTTCGAGTCGTTCGGCACCAATTGACGCTACTGCGCCCGTCAGGTTGACTTTTTTCTGCGTACCGTAGCCCACTACGACAACATCGTCGAGAGTATTTTCCTGTTCCTTCATGGTGATCTTCAACCCGTTACCGGCTTTTACTTCTTGTTTTACGAATCCGACATAAGATAGTTCCAATGTGGCTCCGGGGCTCACCCTGAATGAGAACTTCCCATCGGCATCCGTCATGGTTCCGTTGGAAGCCTTTCCTTTCTCAACCACAGATACGCCCGGAAGCGGTTCTCCGTTGGTATCGGTAATAGTACCACCGGCTACGATCGTCGGGTCTTGTTCGACCTCTTCCACTACCGGAACAGTCTTATTTTCCACAACAATGATCTGCTTTCCGTTGATACGGTAAGAAAGATTGAGCGGAGGCAGTACCCTGTTCAATACAGTTTCCACACTCTCATTCTTCGTGCTAACCGAAACTGTTTTGTTTTCTACAATATCTTTTTTATATAAAATAACATAATCGGAGCGCCTTTCTATTTCTGAAAAGAACGTCTCAACCGTTGCGTTGGAAAGTTTGAGCGTCACGCTCGCTGTCTGGGAATAGGTATTGACAGCCGACAAAGAGCAACAAAATCCAACGATAAATAATACCAGATAGGCTTTCATAATTTTCAGGGAAAAACTTTTTTTAAGCTTTTCCTGTTTTGTTTTAAAGTTTTTTCTCATACATTTGATTGTTTTGATTAACATTGATTTTCTGTGTTTTTAAAACTTTAAGCGTGTAATATGGCAGTATTATGCGCTTTTTCATTAGATTAATTCATAGGCTTAATATTTGGGTTATTATTTCGGATTAAAATTCGGAACAAACAAAACAATTTTCGGCGGGGAAAATAGTATGTAAGTTTTTATTTTTCTGTTATTTTCCGGGGTTATTTAATTTATTATAATTACATCTTCATTTCTTGTATAGCGAATAGGAGTGGAAACAGAAATATTATTTAATACTGTTTCAATGGATTCACTCAGGTCTATTTTACCTTTGTATTTTTCATTAGCATATTTCTCGTTAAATTGTATATCTATACCATAGTGCCTCGATAATTTTTTCAGGATAATATTTAAAGATTCTCCGTCGAGCTTCATCACTCCGTCTTTCCAGCATACATGTGGATATACATCTACATTTTTTATACTGAAATCTCCGTTTGCCGCAAAAAAGCCCTGATTAGGGATCAGTTTACCTTTCGACGATTCTGCCGTAATCTCAACCGAGCCTTCAACAAGAACAACAGAATTTTCCTGATCGCTGCTATAGGCATTGACATTGAACCGGGTGCCTAATACCGCGATGTCAAAACCTTTGGTATGCACCATAAACGGCCGGTTTTCATCTTTTGCCACATCCAGGTACGCTTCTCCGTCAACCATTATTTCGCGTGTTTTTCCATTGAATGTTTTAGGATAAACAAGTTTTGTACCGGAATTTACCCAGACTGTAGAACCGTCGCTGAGTTTCAATGTGGTGCGCCTGCCCTTCGGAACAACGACAGTCAGATATTCGGTTTTTATTTCGGAAGATTCGAATTTCCTGTCTTCTCCTACAATCAGGTTGCCATCTTCGGTTTGTATGATTGTCTCATTATTATCGATATTCGTCTGACTCTGTCCGGCTATAACCTGTACTTCGCTCTTATTTGTGTTGGCATCTACCGACTCCAACAGGGTCAACAGGTGCTCTTTATCATCTGTCCGGTTGTTCGGCGAAGGATTAATAAAGATGAGGAATATGGCGGCGGCACATGCTGCTACAGCGCTTACAGATGTCCATAAATAAAAATGTTTGTTTTTTCTGCTGCTCTTTTTTTCATTGACCTGCTTTAAAAAATCAGACCAGTCTTTTTCTACCTGTTCGTCAGGAATACTGGGAGTTTCGATCTTAAGATGCTGCAACAATACGATAGCGCTATCCATTATATCTTGTTTTTCGGGATATAATTCCAGCATTTTATTTATTTCATTCCGGTCATTTTTCTTTACTAATTCCGAAAAACGGTTATCCAGAACAAAATCTTCTATTGTATCAAACTCTTTAATATATTCAATCATGAACGCATATAATATGTATATACTACATGATACAACGAAAGGATAAATTTGTAATCAGTTTGTCTTTATTTTATGAAAAATATTTATTTGTAACAATAAATCGACAGGATAAGTAATATGTAGCAATCGTAACCCGGATTTTCTTTCCGTATCTTTTCCATAGCTCTGTATATAAGATTACGGGCGGCCTGTTCGGTCATATTCATAATCTTTGATATTTCTTCATATTCCATCTGATGGAGAAATCTCAGATAAATAATTTCCCGCTGACGGACGGTCAGGCTGGCAAGTATCTTTTCTACAAGCGCTTTTACTCTCTCTTGTTCTTCATTGTCTTCGATCATATTATCGTCAACTGAAAATTTCAGGTCAAAATCTCCTGAAACGTCCAGTTTAGTATGTCTTTGGTTAATCTTGACCGAGTTGATACAGGAATTTCTCATAGCTGAGAACAGGAGCGGTCTTAGAGTAGTGGAATCCTTTACGAGCTCTGGCCTGGAGTAGAGTTTCAGAAATAAATCCTGAATAATATCCCTCACATGTTCATCCGTAATTTTGAAACTCAAACCATAAGAATACAACATCCTATAGCTTGACTTATATATTTTTGCAAAGGCGTTATTGTTTCCTTTTGTAAAAGAAATCCACAAAGCCGAATATTCGTTTTTGTCAAATAATTTCTGAGACATGAAGGCTTTCTTATTGATTTATCATTTCCGAAGCAAATATAAGAATATAAAATTTATTCACATTTGTTAGGAATTGTTTTATTAGGACACGCGCGAAATTCATTTCGTTCTTCACTTTTCATCGCTTTGCGCCATTCTTCATTTTTTTGATGAGTTACCCTGTCTATTTTTAGTAAAAGTATTATTTAATGAGAGTTATACCTTTAATAAAAGAAACTATCGTTTTTTCTGACTATTTGCGCTTTTTTATTGTCAATTGTCATAAAATTATACATTGGTTTTCTCTGTTTCTATTGAAATGCTGTTTTTACTTGAGGTTGTTTTCCTCCGGAAGTCAAACAATCATTGAGTGACATTACCGATTGAGCTATTATCTACTATAAAGCTAGTGTATGTAAATTTGTATATAAAATAAAATAAGCGAAAGATAAACTATTTATTATCAATCGCTTATTGTTTCAAGTCGTGACTCTGGCGGGAATCGAACCCACATCAAAGGAACCGGAATCCTTCATTTTATCCATTAAACTACAGAGCCGTTAGTGGCACAAAAGTATAAAAATATTTTCAGCTTTTATAATCCAATTATTTTAAATTATTTTTTAGTTATTTCATCATCATCTTTTATTCTTTCCAGGTAGTATGTAAATTCAGGTAAGTTGTTTGCCCCTTTGTTAACCCCATATATTTACTTTGTAAATTTGAAATATCTAATTGTTTGTTTTTTAGGAATATGTGGTTTTTGGTGAAATATTTTCTTTAGAATGTTTGGAGTATTTAAAAAAATGCATACCTTTGCATCGCATTTGAGAGAAAATGCAGCATTCATAGGGGCGTTTAGCTCAGCTGGTTCAGAGCATCTGCCTTACAAGCAGAGGGTCGGCGGTTCGAATCCGTCAACGCCCACCAATATAAATCCTTGTAAATAAGCCATTTATAAGGATTTTTTTATTCCTCAAAATGACCTCTTTTACTTCGGTGTAAAAATAGTGTAAAAAACGCATACCTTTTTACTGGTTAATAATCAGATGGTTAATCAATATAAAGATACAAAAAAATATCCATATAATAAAACAACTTTTATGGAAGTTGCTTTTATAAAAAACGAGATGTCAAGTATACTGATATAGTGTTAATTACGCTAAAAATTCAATACTAATCCATTCAAATTATACCACGAATGAATAAAGTCTTTCTGCGTATCGTCCAGCGAAGCAAAAAAGAAAAAATCAGCTAGAGGCATAAACCTTTCGTTTGATTGCAGCCTCTTGATTACCGCCTGTTTGCTGCTTTCATGCTCAAATATGCATAATATATAGGGGTTTTTCTGTATCCTGAATTTCTGTGCAGGCGTACCCAATGCGATAGCCCTGCTGTGTTTGGCTAACTGTTGCAGGGTTCTGATTGTATCTTTCCCGTTGTACATCTCTGTTGGGTATCGTATAAAATCTAAAAGATGAACCTAATTTCGTATCCGGGCTACTAAAGTTTTGAGAGAATATATGTTGCATTGAATGGCAATCCATAAGCGTATAGAGAATCTGGAGCAACACGCACTCCATACAGACCAACGTATGGTAAAGACAGAAAGGCAGTTGGATTTTCTTATAACAACATCTTTACCTAAAAAAGAAGGAATTTTTTATAATTGAGAAATTTTCGATGCTTACGTTTTCGTTTCCAAGTTGATAAAACTGGCAAAGAAAAGATTGGTTTTGATTGATAAATTACTTATTATAAAAACAGGGGGATTTTTCCCAGGAGTGGCCGGAAGATTTTTCTTCCGGCCACTCCTGGCGCTTGCCCTCCTTTCCATATCTTTATTCTTTATCTGATATATCTTGTATCACTTCATTTTCATTCTTATCCTTCTTTGCTTTCATAGAGGCATATATCAGATATGCTATTACTCCGATATACATAAACAAGGCTAGTATCTCACTTCCATGCGTATCAGCCCAGCCTTTGAGGGTCAGGTTAACTCCGGCGAATCGCATTGTTGCACTTATTACTCCCATCAAAGCGCCTCCGGCAATAAATCCGGATGCCAATAGTGTTCCTTTATCTACACGTGCGGTATTCAGGGCTTTGTCTTTGCTGCGGCTACCCACATACCAATTCACGGCACCCCCGATCAAAAGAGGAATATTTAACTGGAACGGAATAAACATCCCTAAAGCGAAAGCAAGGGCCGGAACTCTCATAAATGTAAGTAATAAAGCTATCAACGCCCCTATCCCATATAATATCCAAGGCGCACCGGTTCCTGACATTAACGGGTCGATAACGGCTGCCATAGCATTTGCCTGTGGAGCCACAAGTGCGTTATCTCCTGTAAATCCGTATGTTTCGTTCAATATAATCATTACACCGCCCACTGTGGCGGCAGATACAAGTGTTCCGATAAATTTCCACGATTGTTGTTTAGCAGGGGTTGTTCCCAACCAGTAACCGATCTTGAGGTCGGTGATAAATCCTCCTGCCATCGACAAGGCTGTACAAACAACGCCTCCCATAATCAAAGCGGCAACCATGCCTGTTGTTCCTTTTAGTCCTACGGCAACCATAATTACCGAAGCCAGGATCAGTGTCATCAATGTCATACCTGAAACCGGATTCGTTCCCACAATGGCTATCGCGTTAGCGGCAACGGTCGTAAACAGGAATGCGATGATACCTACAACCAGAATGGCTATGACAGCATAGAACAAATTATGCATGACACCGAGATAGAAGAATATGAATGTAGCCAGAAGAGCAACAATTACTCCTATCGAAATAATTTTCATCGGAAGATCACGTTGTGTGCGTTTATCTATTTTAGCAGCATCTTTGCCTCCGCCTTTGAGTTCTTTCGAAGCTAGTCCTACGGCGCTCTTTATAATCGGCCACGATCTGATGATACCTATTATTCCTGCCATAGCTATCCCACCAATGCCGATGTGACGCGCCATTTCTGTAAAGATCAGTTCAGGAGAAGCAGCATCTATACCTCCGGCCAAGGCTAATTTCCCATTTTCCAGATACGGCGCCGGATTGATGGATCCTAATAAAGAATCTCCCAAAAACGGGAGCAGCGGAATTATTATAAACCACACGAGAGCCGATCCCGCGCATATGATAGCAGCGTATTTTAAGCCGACAATATATCCCAGGCCTAATACTGCGGCGCCGACATTTACACTGAATAGTAATTTCGCTTTATTCGCTAATGTTTCTCCAAAAGGTAAAACACGCGAGGTAAAGGTTTCCGACCATGCTCCGAATGTAGCGATAATAAAGTCGTAAAGTCCCCCTACCAATCCGGCGAATATAAGCGGTTTTGCCTGATCGCCTCCTTTTTCGCCCGATACCAATACCTGAGTTGTCGCTGTGGCTTCAGGAAACGGATATTTTCCGTGCATCTCGGATACGAAGTACTTGCGGAAAGGAATAAGGAAAAGTATTCCCAACACACCACCTAATAATGAACTGAGAAATACCTGAAAGAAATCTACGGATATATCAGGGTATTTAGCCTGTAAGATATACAGCGCAGGAAGGGTAAAGATGGCTCCTGCTACGATTACTCCGCTACTGGCTCCAATAGATTGGATAATCACATTCTCACCTAGTGCATTTTTGCGTTTAGTGGCACTGGATAGACCAACAGCAATTATCGCAATAGGAATAGCTGCTTCGAATACCTGTCCTACTTTAAGTCCCAGATAGGCTGCCGCCGCACTGAACAGGATTGCCATTAACAGTCCCCAGACTACCGACCATGAATTAACTTCCCTGTATTGTTTGTTGGGAGACATTATCGGTTTATATTCTTCTCCGGGTTTGAGCTCGCGGAAAGCATTTTCCGGTAGTCCGCTGATTTTTTCTTCGTTTTCTGTTTTCACGTGTTAGCTATTTTAATAGGTTATATATCAAGTGTTACAAAACTACCTAATTTTTTATAGTTATGAAAACGAGTATGAAAGGAAAATCACCAAAGTATATGATAATTTTGTCATGCGAGTTTCCATACATCCTTTAAAAACAAAGTTATCGTATGAAACAAGAGATTTAGAAATTACATGTTAATTATGTGAATCAGTAGTTGAATTAATAATCACAGGAGCGAAGTGTATGTAATTAATTGTTCGATTTTTTTCATCCTTTTCTTCTGCGCGCAATCAAAGATTGCTTATATTCTCAACATATGTTCATTACTGCCGCGCCCTATCGGGCTTGCCCTTACTTTTGGCATTGCCCAAAAGTAAGCAAAAAGCTAGCGCTTCGTCCCTCGGCGACCCACAACCGGTTTGCCGGCTGAAAGGGACGAACGGGCTATCGCCCCGTCCCTTTCTACGCCGCCTGCACCGTGTGGGTGCCCCGCCTGCGGAACTAATGCGCGGGAGGCTGACGCACGACAAGAGGCTTAGGCCAAAAGGGATGCAAGCAATCTTTGATTGCGCGCAGAAGAAAAGGATGAAAAAAATTGAACGTTTTTACATTACAGGAATAACTTTAACTGCTGATTAGCTTTAATTATGATCTGTTATTCAGAAATCTGTCCGCTTCCTGTTTCGACCTGTTCACACAGTCCTCGAGTGACAATCCGTAGAAGTAGTTTCCCAGAATATATATGGAATCATCTTTTTGTCTCTCATTTACTTTCTCCTCCATATGAAGATGTTGCAAACGCATGGCCGGTAATGTGTGTTCGGTGTGTGTCTGTTCAATTATATCGGAAGGAAAGACGTTTAACACTTTACATATCAGTCCTATCTTCTCTTCTTTGGTCTTCTTTCCTTTTTCGAAATGGAAAGTAAAACTTCTTAGTTGCTCATCGCTAACTAAGTCTCTCGAAACGGCCGATAGAAAATCGTCTGATAGGGATATAATTCCGGCTATTTCCTTCAAGCCTGGCTTTTCTTTGGATATAACTACATTTAAAGACTCTGAATGAAAAAGAGAGATTGTAGATAGTAATTCTGAAATATTACCCTCTATATTCTTTATCAGGAATGAAGATATTTGAGGATTAACGGCAAGTGCAATATTCCGGGACTGAAAAATGTTCCCGTCTTTTGTTCTCAGATCAAAAATATCCCCGGTTTTCCGGATATTTGTAACTTCGGAGGAAAATTCAATTTCAATGTTGCTTTTTTCTACAATGGCATTCAGGATAGATGATAAACCACCTTTGAAAGTAACTCTTCGGGGAAGTTCTTTGTCACGCTCTTTTCTTTTCTTTAAAAATATTTCAACAGGATAATCGTCTGCCGGCTGGCATATCACAGCTTTGAACGCATTTGTGAACAGCCTGTCATAATTTTTGGTTCCGACTAAAGGACGAAAGTATTCACGTGTGGTTTTGCCTGTTTTATCTGCAAAAAAATATTTGAAACAGCATAGAATCATAGGTAGTTTGGATACCTCGGAGAATATGCTTTTTATTTTTCCGGACGAATACAAAACGAAACTGTGTTTCTGTAAAGGCTCTATTAACTCATTGTTGTCCGTTTCGTTGACAATGGAGAGTAAATTTGTATATGAATTGTAGCAGGTGTGTGATCCCATTTCGAACCAATAGTCGGGATTAACAGAAGGGTGTCCGGTTTGTATCTGACCTCCTATTCTATTATTTTTTTCTATTATCAATACTTTCTTTCCTGCTTTTCTAAGGTAGTAGGCAAACGATATTCCGCTTATTCCGCCACCTATAACTATACAGTCGTATGTCGTTTCATCCATAGTCCCTAAATTTACAGGCAAATATACAATGAATATTTTTTATTAATGCGAATCAGTAGTCAAAGAAGTTATCACTCGTTTCACTCATTAGTAGTCAAGTAGTTATAAGTTATAAGTTATAAGTAGTAAGTAGTGAGTGAGTGTTCAGAACTTATAACTTATAACTTAAAACTCAGAACTTTTTAACTTCCAAGTTGCTAAGCAATTGATAACTACTTGACTACTTTAACTGCTGATTGACATAAACAATCAAATGTGACAAGACAGAATCACTACATCTAGTGATTGATTTCTTTCCTCTAAATTCATACTTTTGCACGTAAGCTAAAAAAGTATCTAATAATACAGCGATATTTATATATGAGTAAAAACAGGTTCTTTCTGTTAGTGGCCTTATTGACCCTTTTCGCATTGAGAGTAAATGCGCAGGATTCATCTCCATTGCAAGAAGATTCTGTTATTCTCAGGTATACAGCTAATGAAGTGGTGATAGAAGCGTTTAAGCAAAATAGAAACCTTTCTTTACAACCGGTTTCCGCGAGCCTGATTTCAGAGGGTACGATCAGGGAAAATAACTTGGCGAATATCAAAGAAATTTCGGCATTTGTACCTAATCTGTTCATTCCCGATTATGGTTCTAAAATGACCTCTCCTGTTTATATCCGGGGTATAGGAGCTGCTAAAAACGCGCCATCCGTAGGGTTGTATGTCGATGGAGTTCCTTATTTTGACCGGTCTACATTTGATTTTAATATAAATGATATAGAACGGATAGAAGTGCTTCGGGGACCGCAAGGAACTATATACGGGCGAAATACGATGGGCGGAATTATGAATGTATATACGAAGTCCCCGTTCAACTATAAAGGCACTGATATAAACCTTTCAGCAGGAAATTATAACACTTATCAGGGTGGCGTTTCTCATTATGGAGTGTCGGATAACCAGAAGATAGGTTACTCGTTATCGGGTAATTATTTGCACTCCGGAGGATATTTCAAGAACAAGCTCACAAACAAAAGGGCAGACCCCATCGATGCCGTTTCTACCCGTGCCCGTTTGAGTTGGCGTATCTTACCGAGATTGACGGCAAACCTGATACTTGCGTATGAATACTCCGATCAGGATGGTTATCCGTACAGAATATATGAAAGGGCAACGGGAACAATAAAAGACATAAACTATAATGAGCACAGTTTCTACAAGCGTAATATGTCGAGCAATGGGTTGAATATAGAATATGTAACCGATAATTTTAAATTGGGTTCGCAAACATCTTTCCAATTCTATGATGGAAAGCAGGGACTCGATCAGGACTTTTCACCCGAAAACACCTATTATGTGGACTTTTACCAGCGACAACAAATGTATTCGCAGGAGTTTAATATAAGGTCGATAAAAGAGGATGCTAAATATCAATGGCAATTCGGGCTATTCGGTTTCCATCAAAATTACGC
Organism: Dysgonomonas reticulitermitis; assembly: GCF_054601275.1. Classification (NCBI taxonomy): domain Bacteria; kingdom Pseudomonadati; phylum Bacteroidota; class Bacteroidia; order Bacteroidales; family Dysgonomonadaceae; genus Dysgonomonas; species Dysgonomonas reticulitermitis. Next base: position 16,967 of record NZ_BAAHWU010000007.1, read on the forward strand.
ACAGAACAATGATGTAGATTATCACCAGACGGTAAAACATGCTATACAGAATGTACATAATCCGACTGAAGGTTTTGCCATATATCATCAATCTACTTTCAGAAATATTGCCGATCCCGGTCTTTCTTTGGTACTTGGTATCCGTTACGATTACGAAAAAACAAGAAATACATTGGTACGTACCGCACTTGAAAAGGACAAAGAACCGGTAGTAGATTCTCCGGTAAAAGATAAGGCCTCTTTTTCTCAACTGATCCCGAAGGCTTCACTTCAATATGCGTTCGGATATGACGGGCTCGGCTTTTTCTCTGTATCGAGAGGGTATAAAACAGGAGGATTCAATACAACAGCTGATGAGGAGAAAGATCGTACCTTCGATCCTGAATATAGTTGGTGCTACGATCTGGGATTTAAATCAAGCTTCCTGGATAATCTTTTATCTTTCGATCTGACTTTCTTCTACATCGATTGGAGAGATCAGCAAATATCTCAGGCAAAAGCCACAGGTCAAGGTTTCTTGATTCGGAATGCAGGTAAATCCGTAAGTAAGGGGCTTGAGTTTTCAACACAGGTAAATCCGTTGAAGAATTTAAACTTTCAGCTTTCTTACGGGTATACAAATGCGAAATATAAAGAATATAAAGAAAGTGAAAGTACAAACTATGATGGTAACTATCTGCCTATGGTTCCTCAGAATACCGTTTCACTCGGAGCCGGTTATAGAATAAATACAGGACTATCATGGTTAGAGAACGTTTATTTACATGCTCAATATGTAGGAACAGGTAAATTATACTGGAACGACAAGAATGATGTTTCTCAGCCTTACTATGGAGTATTTAATGGAAAGGTTTCATTTGCCAAGAATAATATTTCTGTCGATCTTTGGGCTAAAAATATCGGAGAAAAAGATTATATTGTCTATTATTTTACTGCAATGGGAGGCGAATTTGTGCAAAAAGGAAGACCTTTTACATGTGGTGTAAATATGAACCTTAAATTTTAAGCATGGGAGTAAATATTCAAAAAGGAGGAAAGTTATTTACGTTTTTTTGCCTGTATATCGCGCAGTCGATCCCGATGAGTTTCTTTTCTACGGTATTGCCTGTGATAATGCGGCAACAGAACTTTTCTCTGGAAACGATAGGCGCTCTCCAATTATTGAAACTTCCCTGGATATTGAAATTTCTCTGGTCGCCGGTTGTTGATCGCTCGACACACAGATTATCTGATTTCAAGAGATGGATATTTTCATCCGAACTTATTTATGCCAGTATTATACTCGCTGTTTCTTTCCTCAATTTTCAGGCAACGCCTTATCTTATCATAGGGCTTGTGATACTATCATTTGTAGCGTCTGCCACACAAGATATAGCTACCGATTCTCTCGCTGTTCTTTCCTTTAGCAAAAAAGACAAAAGTCTGGCCAATAGTATGCAATCGATGGGAAGTTTTGCCGGAGCCATGATTGGCGGCGGAATGTTATTGCTTCTTTATCATAAAGTAGGATGGGGAAACCTGTTGCCCTTTTTAGCCCTGTTTGTCATATTAGCGCTAATTCCTTTATTCTTCTTTAAAGGAAACAAGGACAATGATATTATTCGTCCCAAGCAACAGGAAAAACCAACATCTAACGATATATTGGGCTTTTTCAAACAAAAGGGTATCTGGAAACAAGTTGTGTTTTTGTTTTTCTATTATGCCGGACTGATAGGAGTACTTGCCATGTTGAAACCGATGTTGGTAGACTATGGTTACAACTTGAAAGAAATTGGTATTATGTCGGGCATTGTTGGAACAACTATCGGCTGCCTGGCGTCTTTTGGCGGTGGGTTTATCGTAAGGAAGATCGGACGGCATACGGCGAGATTGATATTTGCCGTGTTAGTTTTGCTTACTACTATCTATTTTTGTTTATTGGTATCGGTTCTTCCTGTCAATATAGCAACACTGCATCTGGGAATAAGTCTATTATGGGGTAGCTATGGATTGGCTGTGATTGTGGTTTACACTACTGCGATGGATTGTGTTCGTCCCGGTTTTGAAGGGACGGACTTTACGATACAAACTGTAATCACGCACCTGAGTGGTATTATTATAGGTGTCGGCTCCGGAAAAGTCGCTGCCATGATTACCTACAAAGGTTTATTTGTTGTGGAAATGTGCATTGCCGCCGTTTCCTTGTTGTTTATACTATTTGCTTTTAAGAAGCCCCCTCAATCCCCCGAAGGGGAACTTGGACAGAGCCACGAAAGAAAATGAAAAGTGAAAGTAAAAAATTAAAAATGAAGAATCGCTGGTTTTATCTATAGATACGATCTTTAATTTGAAAATTAGCGAATTTGAAACAACGTTCAACGGAACGAAGTGTAGTTAAAATTTGAAAATGAGGAAATGTTTACTGCTAACTGTAGAGGTTTGTTACTTTTTAGTTAAAATATACCTCAGAGTCTTCTCAGTGGGTACTCAGGGTAATCAAAAACATGGAGAACTTAACAGCCCTGCCCGACGAGGAGGCTTAAGTCAACGTCACGAAAGAAAATGAAATATTATAATTAAAAATTACCCTCTTTGTAGCCTCCCTTTGGGGAGGTTGGAGGGGCAAAATAAAGATGAAACAAGAATTACTGAATAAGTACAGTGTACCTGTACCACGCTATACAAGCTATCCTCCTGCAAACTTCTTTAATGAATCGTTTACAGCCGATTTGCATAGAAATGTTGTAGTTGAATCAAATAAGCGAAAGCCGGAACATATTTCCATATATATCCATATTCCGTTTTGTTATCAAATGTGTTACTATTGCGGTTGTAATTCACAGTTAATGAGAGAAAAGACGGCAATCGTGAATTATATAGACGCATTGAAAAAAGAAATACGGATGGTGTTACCTCTTTTGGATCATAGCCGGAAAATATCGCAGATACATTATGGGGGAGGTACGCCGACTTCCCAGCCCGTGGCTGTTTTGAAAGAGATAAACCAAATGATCCTTTCGGAATTTGAGTGTATCGAAAATCCGGAAATAGCTATTGAATGCCACCCGGGATATATGAATGAGCAATATTGGCTTGATCTGATTCAGGCAGGATTTAACCGTATCAGCATTGGCGTGCAGGATTTCAATGGGGATGTTTTGAAGACTTGCAACAGAAAGGCTTCCCGTATGCCGATAGAAGATATTGTGAAAATTATAAGAGATAACGGATTGTCCCTGAATATGGATTTTATATACGGACTTCCGTTACAAACGCCGGAATCTTTTGCTGAGACAATCAATAAGGCTATTTCTTTAAAGCCTGACCGTATTGTCACATTCTCTTATGCTCATGTGCCTTGGGTGAATAAATTGCAGGAAAATCTGGAAAAGACAGGCTTACCCTCTGTTGAAACAAAGAGCCGGATATACGAAACAGCAAAGGGTTTGTTGATGGATGCCGGATATAAAACTATCGGGCTCGATCATTTTGTCCTTTCCGGTGATGAACTTTATAAGGCTTTGGAATCGAAATCTTTACATCGAAATTTTCAGGGATATTGTACCCGCCGGACAACAGGACAGGTATACGCTTTTGGCATTACAGGCATAAGCCAGTTAGCATCGGCTTATAGTCAAAATACAAAAGATCTGGATATGTATATTGAACAGGTAAATAAAGGGAATCTTCCGATAGCGAAAGGGTATATACTGAGCAGGGAAGAGCAGGTAACACGCGAAGTTATCTCGGAACTGATGTGTAATTACACCGTTAATTGGGAGCAGATCGCTGAGAGAATGAATATTCCTGTTGAGTCGGTAAAAGATGCGTTGAATTATAACGAACTTGCTTTAGCCGATTTTGCAAAAGATGGCATTATTGAGTTTGATGAAGGTCATATTACCGTATTGCCTGAGGCTGCGCCGTTTGTTCGTAATGTCGCGGCATCTTTAGATAAATTGATGCTGAACAGCGAAAAGAAATATTCCAAGTCGATATAGAAAAACAAAGAGGCCTCAATAGATTGAAGCCGCTTTCATTATTTTTTTAGTTAGATTGCTTTGCACCATTGGCATATTGGTACATCTGCATATTGACACATTAATTACATACCTCCTGTAACCGGAATAACCTCTCCTGTTACATATGCCGACAAATCAGATGCTAAGAATACCGCAACATTAGCCACATCTTCGGGTGTACCTCCGCGACGTAACGGAATCTGTTCAGCCCACTTTTTCTTAACATCGTCAGACAGAACACCTGTCATTTCTGTGATAATGAATCCCGGACAAATACAATTAGCACGGATATTTCTCGAGCCAAGTTCTTTTGCTACAGATTTAGCCAAACCGATCATACCTGCTTTAGACGCGGAATAGTTAGCTTGTCCGGCATTACCGTTAAGCCCTACGATAGAACTCATGTTGATGATGTTTCCGCTCTTTTGCTTCATGAATACCGGAGTAAGCGCGTGGATGAAGTTGAATGCTGATTTCAGGTTGATATTGATCACCATATCCCATTGCTGTTCGTTCATACGCATCATTAGTCCGTCACGAGTGATACCTGCATTGTTGATAAGGATATCTACCTGACCGAAATCTTTAACAATCTCTTCTACTACTTTGTGTGTATCATCGAAGTTTGCGGCATTAGACGCATATCCTTTAGCTTTAACCCCGAATTTAGCGATTTCAGTTTCCGTTGCTTTCGCGTTATCATCGATAGCCAAATCGGTGAATGCGATATTTGCTCCATGTTCTGCGAATTTAAGTGCAATGGCTTTACCAATGCCACGAGCAGCACCTGTAATAATAGCGGTTTTACCTTCCAGTAATTTCATACGACAATTTTGTTTTTAAAGGTTGTATGGAAATTCGCATGACCAAATTATCATTAGTTTTGAAGAATTTTAAATTCATGCTCATTTTCATAATTTAAAGTATAAATTAATATATTCAGTTTACTATTTCTTCTTTTTGATTCCTTCAAAGATCAGATAGGCTATATTCTCTCTTTGCGATTCTGTTTTCAGGCTTTCGGCTCTGATTTGTCCTCTTATATAAGGTACTTCCAGTCCCTTTAACGCATGATGCAGAATTTCGGCAGTGGCCTGTGTGTCGGGCATTTCAAATGTACCTTCCTCCACGCCTTTGTTGAGAATGTCTTTTAATACCTGTATCTCTTTTAAATCGAAGGATTTGCGGACATTCTGTACACGCCATATGTCTCTGAAGAAATCGGCCTTTAATGTTCCATTCCTTACCACAGCATTTTTTATTGCATCGAACCGGGTATAAAAAAAGAGTAGTAGTTTTTCATCTGCCGGCAGTTTCTTGTTGGCTACGGTTTGCAGTGCATGGTACATCTGGTCGAGTTCTGTTTCGAGTACAGCCTGATATACTTCATTTTTATTGTTGAAATATGTATATAGCGTCCTGCGCCCTTTATGTGAAGCAACAGCTATATCGTTCATGGTAGTGTTTTCTACTCCCAATTTTGCAAATAGCTGACGGGCGACGTCAATCAGTATATTTCTGGTTTTGTTTATAGCCATCTATAAAAATGCACACAAGTATTATAAGTGTGCAAATTTAGTATAAATTTATTGAATATGTAAGATTTCGGCTCTTTTTATCGGTTTTATTATAACAAAAAGAGGCTGTCTCAAAAGTATTTTCTTATATCTATTTACATACGCTACGCTCCTGTGACCGTTGGTTGTCATGTTGAACGGAGTGAAACATCTCTTTTCCTGAGGAATGAGATCCTTCGTTGCACTCAGGATGACAAAGAGGATAACACTTTGATAGTGTAATTTTACTTTTGAGACAGCCTCCTTGCATATAAAGTCTATTATATCATTTGCTTAATAGTTTTTTTACAGTCTCCGATATAGCTTTTCCCGCAGCAAGTCCGGCAAGGGATTTGGTTGCAACTCCCATTACTTTACCCATATCGGCAGGAGAAGATGCTCCTACCTGAGCTATGATTGCGGCAATTTTAGTATCGAGTTCATCCTGTGACAGCTGTTTAGGTAAATAAGCCTCTATCACAGCCAACTCTGCCAATTCTTTTTCGGCAAGGTCCGTACGATTCTGAGTTGTATATATTTCAGCGCTGTCACGGCGTTGTTTTGCCATTTTCTGTAGAATTTGGATAGCCGTCTCATCGGAAAGTTCATCCGCTGCCCCTTTAGCCGTTTTGGCTTCCAGAAATTCTTTCTTCATACCTCGCAATGCTTCCAGTCTGATTTTGTCTTTTGCGCGCATCGCGTCTTTTATATCTTCGCTAACTTGGTCAAATAAGTTCATTGTATTTTGGCTTTAATTATTATATAAATTCTATTTCAAGATTTCAAGTTTCAAGATTTAAAGATTTAAATTTCCACATTTGCTAATTTCTATTAAACAAATCTCCTTGTCTTTTCGCATCCGGTTTATAATCTCCGGGATTGAATTTTTCATCGCGTTTAAATACCGGCGTATTTTCCAGTGCATCTACAATTTTATCATCATCCAATTCTTCTGTCGATAGAATAACCGGCTTAGGGCTAAAGAAAGATGTTTTTACAGCCATTGTTTGCACCCCGTCTTTTCCGTAATGTTTTTCAATCATTTCATTGATACGGCGTTTTTCCTCCTCCTCTTGTCTCAGGCGTTCTTCTTCCAGAAACTCCTCTTCTTCCGTCAATTCACGATAGTGCTCATCTATACCCGGAATACTGGACATGCCGAATCCTGTGGCAAGTAAAGTAATCTTCACTTTTTCTCCCAGTTTCTTATCTGTAGCTGTTCCCCAGATAACCTCTATCTCCGGGCCAAAGCGCTTCATGAAGTTAGCTACGGCTTCCATCTCTTCCACAATAAGAGGGGCTTCTTCACTCGAATATATATTGAACAATATTTTCTTCGCTTCGAAGACATCGTTGTTATTCAGCAACGGCGAGTGCAGCGCATTTACGATTGCATCTTCCACTCTGTTTTCACCTTCACCGTATCCACTACTCATGATGGCGACACCTCCGTCTTTCAGGATAGTTTTTACATCGGCAAAGTCGAGATTGATATGCCCGTGTACAGTGATGATTTCCGCGATACCTTTGGCGGCAACAGTCAATGTATCGTCAGCTTTGGCAAAGGCATTAGGGATAGTAAGGTCGGCGTATATATCTATCAGGCGTTCATTATTGATAACCAACAGGGCATCCACGCTGTTTGCTATATCTTCAACACCTTTCAATGCCTGGATAATTTTTTTCCTTCCTTCGAATACAAATGGAATGGTAACAATACCTACCGTAAGGATTCCCATATTTTTGGCTATGCGAGCCACAACTGGAGCTGCACCGGTTCCGGTGCCTCCTCCCATACCGGCTGTGATAAAGACCATTCTGGTGCCATCATTCAGCAGTCGTTCGATATCTTCACGGCTTTCTTCGGCGGCAGCTTTTGCTACTTCGGGGCGATTTCCTGCTCCAAGTCCTTCTGTTGTTTTCTTTCCAAGTTGTACGCGTGTTTCAACAGGAGATTGCTCAAGAGCCTGGTTGTCTGTATTGCACAGGGCAAAAGAAACATCGTGTATCCCTTCGTTGTACATATGGTTTACGGCATTACCACCGCCACCTCCTACACCTATCACCTTAATGATTGTCTGAGTTTTTCTAGGAAATTGAAAATCCAGTATTTTTTCATCCATATCTTTAATATTTAGCTGTTAGCTATTAGCTGATAGCCGTTAGCTGATATTCATTTCATTTATAACTTTTTACTTAAAACTCACTGCTTATTTTTTATTCCTCGTCGTTGAACATTGTTCCTCCAAAGTTCTGTATCTTTTCAAAGAACCCGAAAAGTGTTGTTTGTTTTCCGTCCTTCTGTTTTTTGTCCTTTTTCTTAGTTTGTTTTTTCTCTTCTACAGATTCTGATTCTGTTTTAGGTTCAGTAACCGGGATAGGAGGGGTGTAAACCGGCGCTGCTTTTGGGGCTTCTTCTTTTTTCTCGCAATTTTCATTGGCGAACAGCAATAGGCCCAAAGCTTGTGTGTAAAGAGGGTTTTGTAGCAACTCGGCGGCGTTGTTTATATAAACGCGTTTAGCTACACCGCGTTTTGCAGGGAGTTGAGCTTTTTCTGATAAATAATCTACTAAGCCATTCATCTGTGATGCTCCTCCAATCATAACGATACCCGCATTTAGTTGATCTCCGTAACCGGACAGTTTTATCTGGTTGATGACATTCAGTATGATTTCGTCCTGACGAAGTTGAATAACTTTATTCAACTCTCTAAGGTCAACATCGGGAGAGACATTTCCTTCTGCTTTATTCTTGTCTTTACCCACTTTTCCGTAACGGATTTTATAGGTTTCGGCAGAATCATGAACGAATCCTAAAGCCTGTACGTCTTTTGTTATTGTACGTCCCCCGAATGGTATGGCAGACATATAACGGAGTAGCCCGTCTTTGTATATGGAAATGGTGGTTGTTCCCGCGCCAAAGTCAATAAGCGCACAGCCTGCTTGCCTGTCTGCTTCGTCAAGAACCAATGCTCCGGCGGCAACAGGCCCTACAAGGTATCCGGCTATCTCTATCTGCGCCTTATCGGTTATACTTCTTACCAGATTGTTTTTTATATTTGGACGGCCTATCACCAGACGGTAACGGCCTTCTATCGTAGATGCTGTTTTTTCAATGGGATCTTCTTCATGTTTCCCATCCAAATAATACTCCGGAGCAAGTACACTGTAGTTGGTAAAAAAGTCAGGTTTATTTAATTTCGCCTGCTGCTCCATACTGTCGAGCATGGCAAAAGTAATGGGTGTAGTTCCATCCGACAGTTTGGTTTCATTATGCTCTACGGCCCGCAACGATTTGCCGGCTACAGATACATATACCTTACCTATCTTCTTCCCGGTTTTATTTTCCAACAGGCTGATGAGCTTTTTGATTTTCCCCGCCGCTTCATCTATATTATAAATGACTCCGTACTTTACACAAGAATCGGAAGGTATACTTTCAGAAGCAAGAATCGATATAACCCCCTGCTCATTTTTACGCCCTAATACTCCGACTATTTTTGATGTACCCAGATCGATACCTACAATAAAACCTGCCTGTTCCATATCTTTTTATTTTTAGAAACCGCTTTTTCTCAGACGGCTAAAAAACTGTTTTTATTTTAACGCTTTGTACAAACAACTTGTTTGTTAAACTTTAGATTTATAACGGAATACTTATTCCAGCCTGTTTCATTCAACCCATTCCGGTAAAATGTCATCAATTTGTCCAGCCGTTCCTTGTATCCGTTTAAGTCTCCCAATATTATCTGATGATCGCCAACCCGTGGTATTAGCTTTATATCTTGGTTTGGTAGGACAACTATTTGTTCAATTTGTGCGTTCCAAAATTTATCATCATGCAAAAATAGTGCAAATTTATATAAATCCGTCTTTGCAAAGCTTTCTTTTATTGATCCTGTGGCTATTGGCAGATAAGCAGTAAAACGTTTAGATAAAGGCATTTTATTGCCTTCATTGTCTATATAATAATTATCTCCACTATCGCTGATAATCCGGATCAAAGGCTTCCTTTCTTCTATGGATGCTTTGATAGAGCCATTGTTAGTGACAAATACATCTGCTTTTTTTATCAGCTGATTCGTCAATATGGCTTCTTCTATGGCATTCGTATTAATATCTTTGAGCTGTTTCCCTGTCGGGTCAAGCCCTTTTTCCTTCACATATTTTTTTATATCCTCAGTGTTTACAAACTGCTCTTCATCCGCTCCGTTTTTTACAGCTACTTCAAATTGTTTGCATACATCTTCTTTTGGCTTTTCCTGAAAATAGAAAAGCGAAAACAAAAGGTATCCAACGAGAATACAAAGTCCGGCAATGACTAGTCCTTTTTTCATAAGCCGCAATTAATATAATAATTATCAGTACTCCAACTATAAGGATTATTTGCTATATACTCGGAAATATTACAGTAATCCTCTTCATTGCGAACGATATGTTCGTAATAGTTGCGTTGCCAAAGCCTGAAAGGGAAATTTATTTTTTTTGCCGTTTGATATTTAAAATATCCAATAATATTGCCAATTGTAGGGGCGGGGTTTGCCCGCCCTATGCCCAATGATTCAATATCCGGGCGGGCAAACCCCGCCCCTACAGCATCCGTAATTTCTACAATGCCATGAAAATGATTCGGCATAATCACATATTCATGTAATTCGACATGCGGATATTTGATTTTCAAATGTTGCCATTCATTGTTGATAATTTTTCCCGCATCATTCAAAATCATTTCTCCATCTGTAATTTTCCCGAATAAACACACCCTGTTCTGCACGCATATCGTTACAAAATACAATCCTTCCTGTGAATAATCATATCCAAACAGACGGATACTACGGCGATTATGGTGTGTCACTCCTTTCATTATCTCCTTTCCAATATTTCTTTGATCGGCTCTAATAGCTGGTCAATATCTCCTGCGCCGATAGTCAGCAGAACCTCAATATCGTTTTTCTTTTCCAATAAAGGTAATAATTCTTCCTTGTTACACAATGTTTTAGGACAAGTTACCTTGTCAAATATTATTTTTGAAGTAACTCCTTCTATCGGTTTCTCCCTTGCAGGGTAGATGTCAAGCAGAATAAGTTCGTCCAATAACGAAAGACTTTGCGCAAACTCGGGGGCGAAATCTTTTGTCCGGCTATACAAGTGAGGCTGGAATATTCCCGTAAGTTTCTTATCCGGATATAATTCTTTTACAGATGTAATACTGGCAGCCAACTCCTCAGGATGATGGGCATAGTCGTCTATCATGGTTATTTTGCCCGTTTTCAGAATAAAATCGAAACGTCTTCTTGCACCCTGAAAAGTGGCCATAGCGTGACGAAGTTCATCATCCGTTGCACCGTTCAGCCATGCCAAAGCCATTGAGCCTATTGCGTTCTCGATGTTTATTTTAACAGGAACGCCCAGCTGTATATTATCAATGATTCCCTTTGGAGTAACAAAATCGAAACGGATTTCTCCATTTCCTATCCTTACGTTTTTAGCATGGAAGTCTCCTTTTTCGATTGAATAGGTATAGACCTTTACATTATCACTAACCTTCGGGGCGAGTTTTATGTTATGCTTCATAACAAGGGTTCCTCCGGGTTGGATGAGGCTCGTAAAATGTTCAAAGCTTTTCAGATACTCCTCTTCTGTTCCGTAAATATCCAGATGATCGGGGTCCACAGATGTTATCAGAGCCATATAAGGATGCAGCCAGTGGAAAGACCGGTCGTATTCGTCGGCTTCGATAACTGTAAATTCGCTTTTATCGGAAAGCATCAGATTGCTGTTGTAATTCTTCAAGATACCGCCTAAAAAAGCATTACAATCGAGGTGAGACTGTTTCAGAATATGAGCCAGCATACTCGATGTTGTCGTTTTTCCATGTGTACCCGCGCAACAAAGAGCTTTACTCGATTTGGTTATTGTCCCTAAAACTTGAGCCCGTTTTTGCATGCTGAAACCATTGTCTTGGAAGAACTTTACCTCCTCATTATCAGACGGTACGGCAGGAGTATACACCACCAATGTACTCTTGTTATCTTTACAAAAATCAGGAATCAGTTTCACATCGTCTGTATAATGTATAATCGCTCCCTCTTTTACCAGTTCTTTAGTCAATGTGGTTTCCGTGCGGTCGTATCCGGCCACCTTCTTTCCTTTCGACATGAAATAGCGAGCCAGATTACTCATGCCTATTCCGCCTATTCCAATAAAATATATAGACTGTATATTATCCATTATTTTCAATAAGTTTCATCGCTTCATCTACAATCCGGTTCGCCGAGTTCGGTTGAGCCAGTTTAAGTATGTTTGCTGACAGGCCGGCTAGTTTTCTTTCACTTTTAATCGTCTCCAAAGCCGTTTTAATCAGTACATTATTGGCTTCAACATCCGTCACCAATATCGCCGCTTCTTTATTGACCAGCGCCATCGCGTTTTTGGTCTGATGATCCTCCGATACATTGGGAGAAGGAACCAGAATTACCGGTTTGCCGAGCAAGCTAAGTTCAGAAATGGAACTGGCTCCTGCTCTGGAAATTACCAGGTCGGCGGCTTTGTAGGCTAAATCCATGCGATCTATAAACTCGAGAAGATGTATATCTTTTGGTCTCCCTTTCGCATCAAGATCCATATTCATTTCAAATGAATACAGTTTTCCGCATTGCCAAAGGACTTGTATTCCTGCTTCTTCAATCGCATCGATACCGTTCAACAGACTTTTGTTTAGAGTTCTTGAACCTAAACTACCACCGATAATCAATATTGTTTTCTTTGCAGGATCGAGCCTAAAATGTTTGTAAGCTTCTTCTTTTGTTATGTCCGGCAATAGTAGTTCTTCGCGGCATGGATTTCCGGTCATAACAATTCTGCCGGCAGGAAAAAAGCGTTCCATACCTTCGTATGCAACACATATCTTCGAGGCTTTTTTCGCCAGAAATTTATTTGTGATTCCCGCATAAGAATTTTGTTCCTGAATAAGAGTCGGTATTTTGAGAGCGTTAGCCTTATACAGAGTAGGACCACTGGCATAGCCTCCTACCCCGATAACGATATCCGGCGTAAAATCTTTTAATATTTTCTTTGCTTTACTCAGGCTCTTTTGAAATTTCCAGAGAGTAGTGAAATTTTTGAATATATTTTTTCTGTTAAGTCCTGCCACTTCTAATCCGATAATTTCATATCCGGCATTAGGGACTCTGGTCATTTCCATCTTTCCTTCAGCGCCTACAAAAAGAATTTTAGCAGATGGAAAACGCTTTTTTATTGTATTGGCAATAGCAATGGCAGGGAAAATATGTCCTCCCGTACCTCCTCCGCTGATCAAAAATTTCAAGTCTTTTTTCATTCTGTAACGTTTTCTGTTATTTCAAAATCCACATTGGCAATGCCTTCGTCAACGTCTTCGTGTTCATCATTTATTTTAGAAGAGCAGGCCAAAATAATTCCAAAGTAGGCACATGTAATAATAGTAGAGGTACCACCCCTGCTGACCAGAGGTAATGGTTGCCCTGTTACCGGAATTAAGTTAACTGCTACGGCCATGTTCGCTAAGGCTTGTATTGTAAGTATAAGCGCAGACCCTAAAATAAGGTATCTGGGAAATTTCTTTTCACATTTGGAAGCTAAAACTCCGCACCGGAACATTAATGCCACATATAATAGTAGAACAAACAAACCGCCCAAAAGTCCGGTCTCTTCTAATATAATTGCGAATATAAAGTCGGAATATGCCTGAGGAAGAAAGTCCCTTTCGGTGCCGCTACCCGGTAAACCTATGACACCCCCGTTAGCAATGGCTATTTTTGCGTGCGAAACCTGATAATTTTCGTCCGTTATTTTATAAGCGATAGAGCCATCTTCATTAACCATTGCTTTGCTCTCTTCATCGGAGTGCCTTTCGATACGGTTTTTCCATGTGGCTAAACGGTCAGGTAAGTATTTTTTAGCAACAGATTCAGGCAGGAGGGTGAGACTTCCAAATAGCAGAACTACTGCCGCTATTCCTGTCAGAGCAATGAAGCCCAGTTTTTTCAGACTGACTTGTCCGATAAACATCAGGATGAAGCACACACCGAATAACAGGCATGCAGTGGACAGGTTTTCCGGTGCAATGAGGATACAAAGACCCCCTACGCCAATAATCAATGTTTTGAATATCCAGCTTTCATTATTTGGGTTTATTTTGCTTAAGAAGAAAGCGACAAAACCAATCGCGGATATTTTAGCAAATTCGGACGGTTGTATTGTAAACGCACCGACTCCAAGCCAGCGTTGAGCCCCATTGACGTCTTCTCCCATAAACATAGTTATAATGAGCAATATGGCAGATACAGGCAATCCTAATAGCAAAACTGAAAAGAAACGGCTTGGAACCCGTTGTAAAAAAAGCACCAGGCCAAACCCGATAAGAAGGAATATGGCATGACGAAGGATCGGGCTCCAATGGTTGTGCTGGCGATAGGCTATTGTGCTCGTCGCACTAAACACAACAAGCAGTGAAACAATACAGAGCGCCATAAAAATGCACCAGACTACTTTGTCTCCTTTAAAGGCTCTTCCTAAGAAATTGAATTCCATAAATATTTATATAATTTGGGGCCTCCCCAACCCCTCCAAGGGGCTCTGAGCCTCCCCTGAGGGGAGGTATGGAGGGACTCATAATTTTCTTACATATTCTTTAAATTGGTCGCCTCTGTCCTCATAATTTTTGAACAGGTCGAAACTCGCGCAACAAGGAGAAAGCAATACCGTATCCCCTTCTTCGGCTAATGCATAGGCTTTTTCCACGGCGTCTTTCATAGAAGAGGTGTCTTCTATTTTTTCTATTTTACCGTCGAAGAACTTATGAAGTTTACTATTGTCTACTCCGAGAAAGACTAATGCTCTGGCTTTGTCTTTTACCAGTTGTTCTATCTCGGTGTAGTCGTTTCCTTTATCTGTGCCTCCGAGTATGAGTACCACCTTGGTTTTCATGCTTTTTAAGGCGTACCAGCACGAATTGACGTTCGTTGCTTTCGAATCGTTTATAAACTGAATACCCCTTACTTTGGCGACTTTTTCCAACCGGTGTTCCACTCCCTGAAAATCGCTGAGGGAATGGCGCAGGTTTTCGTCCGATATATCCAATAGCTTCGCCGCGATTCCGGATGCCAGAGAGTTGTACAAATTGTGTGTACCCTCCAGCGCTAATAAGTCCTGTTCCATAACGAAAGCAGATTTAGGCATGTTTATATCTATCTTGTTATCTTCCGCGTAAGCAATAGCGTTGCCGGTCTTATATTCGGCAAAAGTATATTGCTTACCGGTCGATACGAGCTTCTTGATTTCTTTGCTTATTACGGGATCTTCTTCCCAAAATATGAAAGCATCCTTTTCGGTTTGGTTCTGTACAATACGCATTTTTGCATCCACATACTTTTGCATATCGTGATCGTACCGGTCTAAATGATCGGGAGTAATATTTAACAGAATCGCGATGTCGGCTTTAAACGCATACATGTTTTCGAGCTGGAAACTACTCAACTCCAACACATAGTAATCATAATTATCTTCAGCTACCTGACGGGCAAAACTTTTTCCAATGTTTCCGCCAAGACCGACATTTAGGCCTGCCGATTTGAGGATGTGATATATAAGGCTGGTTGTTGTTGTTTTGCCATTACTTCCCGTTATACAAACCATTTTGGCAGAAGTATACCGCTTGGCAAATTCCATTTCTGAGAGAATAGGAATACCTTTTTCTATTGCCTTCTGAACAAGAGGAGCATAGTTGGGGATTCCGGGGCTTTTGATTATTTCTGTCGCGGCAAGAACAATCTCTTCGGTATGCCCTTTTTCTTCATAAGGTATGCCATACTGATCCAGTTCTGTTTTGTATTTATCCCGCAAAGCTCCGCTATCCGACAAAAAAACATCAAATCCTTTCGCCTGTGCCAGTATCGCAGATCCAACACCGCTTTCTCCTCCTCCTAATATGATAATCTTGTTCATCCGTTTTATCGCATTTTCAATGTTGCTAATGTAAGTACTGCCAGAATGATGCCGATGATCCAAAAACGAACCACTATTTTAGATTCGGGTACGGGGCCTATTGGCTTTTGGAATAAAGCTTGAATACCCGAATTTCCCGGTTTCTGGAAGTGGTGGTGAAGAGGTGTCATCTTGAAGATGCGTCGTCCTTCACCGTATTTTTTCTTTGTAAATTTGAAATAGAAAACTTGCATCATTACCGAAATACTTTCCACAAAGAATATTCCGCAAAGAATAGGCAGTAATAACTCTTTGTGTATTACCACAGCAAATACACCGATGATGCCGCCCAGTGTTAAACTTCCTGTATCTCCCATGAATACCTGGGCAGGGAAGGCATTATACCAGAGGAAGCCGACTGTTGCTCCGATGAATGCGGCCGCGAAAATCACCAATTCCTGACTGCCGGGTATAAACATGATATTCAGGTACGAGGCAAATTCAATATGTCCGGATACATATGCCAAAATACCTAAAGTGACACCTATGATCGCGGAACTACCCGCTGCAAGACCGTCAAGACCATCAGTCAGATTCGCCCCATTCGATACGGCTGTTACAATGAATATAACGACTAATACAAATAATATCCATGCCGCCGGTTCGGCATAATCTCCCATAAAAGAGACTAAATTTTCATAATCGAGATTGTTATTTTTCAGGAAAGGAATAGTCGTTTGAGTCGATTTTGCCCCTTCAGTAACAAAGCTCACTTTTTCTATAATATTGTCATGATTGCGAAATTCGACATTCTCCCTGATTATGACGTCAGGGCTCAGATATAATGTCATACCAACGATCAGCCCCAACCCTATCTGTGCAACTATTTTAAATTTACCGTGCAGTCCCTCCTTGTCCTTTTTGAATACTTTGATATAATCATCTAAAAATCCGAGAGAACCAAGCCATAGGGTTGTGATTAGCATCAATATTATATATATATTATCTAATCTGGCAAGAAGTAATGCAGGAACAAGTATGGCAATGATAATGATGATGCCACCCATTGTCGGGGTTCCTTTCTTACTTAGCTGACCTTCCAGTCCAAGATTCCTGACGATCTCACCGATTTGCAGTTTCTGCAATTTATTAATAATGCGTCGCCCTATGATTGTAGAGATCAAAAGGGAAAGAATCAAGGCTATCGCAGCCCGGAATGAAATATATTTGAACATTCCTGCACCCGGAAAATCCAGGCTATCTAAAAAATCAAATAGATAATATAACATTATGTCGGTTTATTATTGTTTTGGACTATTAACTATTGAATATATTACGAACTATTTCCCGATCGTCAAAATGATGTTTTACTCCCTTCACGTCCTGATAATCTTCATGCCCTTTACCTGCGATCAGGATTACATCGCCGGCTTTGGCCAGAGTGCATGCCGTTTTAATGGCTTGTTCCCGTTCTGTTATCAGCAATGTTTTCTTCATCTGCTGGCTATTCAGTCCGTCCGCCATATCGTTGATAATAGCCTGTGGCTCTTCGTAACGCGGATTGTCGGACGTCAGGATAACCTGATCGCTCAATCTTACAGCTTCGCGTGCCATGATGGGGCGTTTGGTCTTATCCCTGTTTCCTCCGCAGCCAACGACAGTGATTACCCTTCCTTTACCGTTCAGCACTTCATGTATGGCTTCCAACACGTTGGTAAGGGCATCGGGCGTATGGGCATAATCTACAATCGCAGTGAAATCTTCCGGCGAGCGGATTGTTTCGAACCTTCCGGATACCGGTTTAAGGGTACTCAATATGAGCATTGCCTTATCAGAATCCTGCCCGAGCAATACCGTAGCGCCATAGACCGCCAGCAGATTGTAAACATTGAAAACACCTACAAACTGTACCTGCAATTCTCTTCCGTTTATTTCAATCGCTGTCCCGTCAAAATGTTTTTCCAGGATTCTTGCTTTAAAGTCCGCTAATGTACGGACAGAATATGTCTGTTTCTTTGCTTTTGTATTCTGTAACATTACCAATCCGTTCTTATCATCGATATTGGTAAGGGCAAAAGCCGTTCCGGGAAGATTGTCGAAAAACATTTTCTTTGCTTTCAGGTATTCTTCCATTGTTTTATGGTAGTCCAGATGGTCTTGCGTAAGATTGGTAAAGATTCCTCCTTCAAATTTCAGACCGCTTATACGTTTCTGATGAATGGCATGCGAACTGACTTCCATAAAGGCATAGTCACACCCTGCGTCTACCATCTTCGCAAGCATTTCGTTCAAAGACAAAGGATCGGGTGTTGTATGTGTAGCGTGATATTCTTTCCCATCCACATAGTTGGCGACAGTAGAAAGTAATCCCGCTTTATAACCCAGTTCGCGGAACATCTCGTATAATAATGTCGCGGTCGTCGTCTTTCCATTCGTACCCGTTACGCCAACTAATTTTAGTTTAGACGAAGGGTCTCCATACCAGTGTGTCGCTATTTTTCCCGCAGCGTCGGCACTGTCTTTCACCTTAATATAAATGATACCTGCTTTTGTGGTCTCTATCTCTTCCTGATGAAGAACGATTTTTGCTCCTAAGCCCAATGCATTGTCTATATACTGATGGCCATCTACCTGTACTCCTTTCAAAGCAATAAAAGCAGACCCTTCTATCGCTTTACGAGAGTCGGTAAAAATACCCGTTACATCTATATTATCTTCGCCTTTTATACCAATAACATCTACGTGTTTAAGTAAATCCTGCAATTTCATATGATAATAATTTAGTTTAATTCTATTTTAATTGTCACTCCTTTTATCAGAGCGCTGCCGCCCGGGATGGATTGCTGCTTAACCTTGCCGGCTCCTACCAGAGTAACTCTCAGTCCTGCATTTTCAAGTAAATAAATTGCATCCCTTGCTCCCATTCCGGTTACATCGGGCACTAAGCCTTTTTTTACGGTTGTATTTCCTTCGAGAGATATACCTTCAAGATAAGAGCCTTGTTTCACCCAGTCTAATTTATCTCCTGTAAAAGAGAATGATTGCCTGATTCCTTTCAGTACAATTTCAGTATTTTTTAATGATCCGCCTTTTAGCACAGGTATCAAAGAGTTGACCGTATCTTTTATTGGTTTAACAGTAGTTGATACCAGATTCTTTTTATATATGCCTTCTGCTATTTGTTTAAATACGGCTCCTGGCATCAATCCCCCCGAAGGGCTTCCTTGCGGCCTGCGTATCCCGACAAAACATGTGTACTTAGGATTGTCGGATGGGAAATATCCACAGAAGGATACGTAATAACCTTCGTATCCGCCTTTGGCTGCAATCATGGCTGTACCTGTTTTTCCCGAGATAGGGAAATATTCCGAATTAACAGCCTTACCCGTTCCATCAGTAACTACGCCCCGAAGTATATCTTTTACTTGATTCAATGTTTTTTCCGAGCATAATTTAGGATTTATGACTTCGGTTTCGAATTCTGTTTCGACATTCCCATCTTTTACAAAGGATTTGGTAATAAACGGTTTTATCATCTTCCCATTGTTTGCTATACCGTTGTAAAACATGAGCATATATATAGGAGGAACTTGTGTCTCATATCCGAACGACATCCAAGGCAATGTGGTCGCAGACCATGGGTTTGATTTGTCGCCGGGAAAGCGTATAACAGATGTTCCTTCTTTTCCTTTCAGAGGAACGTCCCACTCTATTTTTTTAGTCAGGCCTAAATCGTGAATATGCTGTACATATTTTTGGGGATTGTTTTCATAGCCTTTCAGTATCATCTTGGCTATGACAACGTTCAGCGATGAATACATTCCTCTGGCTATTGTAACGGAGCCCTTGTCTTGACCTTTGCGCCAGTCATGGTCTTTAATGATACGCCCTTTATATTCGAATAGTCCGTTGCCGACATATACCTCTTCCTCAGGGGTTACAACTCCATCTTCGAGGGCAACCATAAGAGATACCGTTTTGAATGTCGATCCCGGTTCGGACATGTATGAGAATGCATTCGGATTGCCTTCGGCGTAAATACCTTCTGAAACCCTGTCGAGATTGGTAATGGCTTTGATTTCGCCTGTAGCAACTTCCATCACGATGGCAACACCCGATTCTGCTTTGGTTTCCGCAAGCTTATTGTATAAGGCTTTTTCAGCCATATCCTGTATGTCTACATTCAAGGTTGTTTTTACATCTACTCCATCGGTCGGTTCTTCCAGAATGACGTCGATCCAGCGTCCTTGTACGCGTTGTCTGGTCTTTACGCCCGGGATTCCTTTTAATATAGAATCATATTTTAGTTCTAAACCGCTGGTTCCGCCTGCATCGTAGTCTTTGTAGATAGAACCTACAGTTCTACCCGCCAAACGACCGAAAGGCTTTAGCCTCATTGTCCTCTCCTCCGTAAACAAACCGCTTCTATTGCTTCGTTGATTGAAGAAAGGAAATGTTTGTAGCTCTTTCAATTCAAGATAGTTTATATCGGGGCGGATAATTCTGACATAACGGCTGCGGACTTTTACTTTTTTATTCGATTTATTTTTCTTGTTGCGTTCTATTTCTGCCAGTTCTTTACGGCTGAGGTCCCAGCCGTCGAGTATTACCCGCTTGTACTGGGCGGCTGTTCTATCAGGAAATTTTTTTGCTAAAGCCTGTGATAGAGGAGTCGCGTATTTCATCAGGGTGTCTTGCTTTATCCCTTCGGCCATGAAATCGACGTATACACCATACAGAGGCTCACTTGTCGCCAACAGGCGATCGTCGTCAGCATAAATATTCCCTCTGTTTGGCTGAATCTCCCTGTCTTTTTTTACTGTTTCCTGTTTCCCCAGTTCTCTCCATACAGAACCTTCCGAATATTTTATTTTGAATATGAAGACCAGAATTGCTATAAATACCAAAGACATAAAAAGGGTAGCCCAACCATAACGGCTGATCGCTACATTTTTTACTGCTCCTTCAGATTTTTTCGCCATAAACTCCTGATATTATTTTTTTATTTTATAAAAAGGTTCGGCTGTTTGTTTTAAATCTACCCCGCCTTTTTGTACCATATCTTCAACTTTCGATTCACGGCTTAGTCCCATCAAATCGGCCGATATCGTAAGCGATTCGTATTTTGCGTCTTTAAGCTCTTGTTGCAATGATTCTATCTTAGCCATCTTTTCGATGCAACTATATCTATTACTGATATAGAGTACGATGATTACACAAACAGTAATGATAAAACGGGCGTTTTTCCAGAAAAAATCTTCGGTAAGGACTGTACCGCCCAAAATATACATTATCTTTTTCTTTACATCCTTTGCTTTCATTATACCTGTGAGATTATATTTTTTCTGCTATTCTTAGTTTGGCGCTGCGCGAACGGGGGTTTTTTTCTTCCTCTTCACGGGAAGGAATAATTACCTTGTTATTAATAAGGCGAAACGGTGTTTCGTAATTACCGAAAATGTCTTTCTCTATTTTGCCTTCAAAGTTTCCTGTTTTCAGGAAATTCTTAACGAGCCTGTCCTCCAGCGAATGATAGGTGATAACCACCAATCGCCCCCCCGTTTTCAGTATATCCAAAGATTGTCCGAGCATTTCTTTCAGCGTTTCCATTTCCTCATTAACTTCTATCCGTAATGCCTGGAAAGCCTGTGCCAAAACTTTCTTCTCTTTTTCTCCCCTTCCTACAAATTGCGACAAGGTATCTAACAAGTCGCTCGTTTTCTTATATGGTTTCTCTTTTCTTGTTTTTACAATAACCGAAGCCATTCGTCTGGATTGTTTCAATTCTCCATATAAATAAAAAATGTCGGCTAATTGTTCTTCCGGGTAATTATTCAATATTTGCGCTGCGGTTTTGTTCCCTTCCCGGTTCATCCGCATATCCAAATCGCTGTCTTCGAACCGGAATGAGAATCCCCGGTCTTCGTCATCAAAATGATGGGACGATACGCCCAGATCGGCAAGTATAGCGTCTACTTTATCCTCTCCATGATATTTCATAAAATTCTTTAAATAACGGAAATTACTACGCACAAAAGTGAATCGCTTATCCTGAGGTATATTGCTTATGGCATCTTCGTCCTGGTCGAATCCGTAGAGATGCCCTTTACCGCCAAGTCTGGATAGTATTTCCCTTGAATGGCCACCACCGCCAAAGGTAACATCTACACATACGCTGTCGGTACGGATGTTCATCCCGTCGACACTTTCGTGAAGCAGTACAGGTGTATGATATACAATTGTCATGGTCAGTCGTTTTGAGTGTCGTTATTCATCAATGCTTGTATGCGTTCGCTGAAATCATCTGCCGGGATGAGCGATTTCTCCAGAGATTCTTTTGCCCATATTTCAATAGTGCTGTCTACTCCCAGAAAACGGACGTCTGAAGATATTCCGACCATCTGGCAATAGCGTTTGGCAATCAATATCCTGCCGTTGGCATCCATCTCAAGCCGTTCTGCATCTACAACAAATTGGCGGAAGAGGGCTTGTTGTTCTTTGTCCCACCTGTTTAACCGGGAGCGAAGTGTCGCTACTTCCTCCTCCCAAACTTGAAGGGGGTATAGTACCAAGCAGTCCTGAAATATATCCTTTCTTAGTATCAATGTATTCTCTCCCGAAGATTGTAAAATCTTCCGAAAAACCGCAGGTACAAAAATTCTTGCTTTTGCATCTATTTTTGCTTCGATATTTCCCAGGAACTGAATCATTTAGAGTTTGACTTTTTTTGTACAATATACGGCGTAAAGGTATAAAAATAAAACACTTTCCCCCACTTTTCCCCACTTAAAAGTCCTAAAAAGTTATTAACAGAGAATGAACAAGTTATAAACAAGTTTATAAACAGGGTAGATGACACATTATTAGATAGTTATCTTATATTACTCTATGGGTGTTAATAACGTAGGAATTAAAAATGAAGAATAAAACATTGTCCGGCGCTGGTTTTATCTATAATAGACAATTTGGTAATTTGAAAATTTGAAAATTAGCGAATGGCGCGAAGCGACAATAACAGTCAACAGCTAACAATGGCGCGAAGCGACAAAGGCTATAAGCTAACGGCTAACAGCTAATGGCTAATTAACTGTAGAGTTTGTTACATTTTAGTTAAAAAGTTATGAGTAGACGAGATACGAGGTACAAGTTGTTGACTGATGACTGTAGAGGTTTGTTACTTTTTAGTTAAAACGAAAAGCAGGAGTTAAAAAGTTATGAGTTTTAAGTTCTGAGCGCTCACTACTGACTACTGACTACTGACTACTGCTAACTGTAGAGGTTTGTTACTTTTTAGTTAAATTCCGGTTTGTCATGCTGACGACAGGAAGCATCTCCTGTCTCCCGGGGATTGGGATCCTTCCCTGCGGTCAGGATGACAAAGAGGGTAGCCGCGCGAGCAAGGGGCTAACGGCTAACAGCTAACGGCTAATGGCTAATGGCTAATGGCTAATGGCTAATGGCTAATGGCTAATTAACTGTAGAAGTTTGTTACTTTTTAGTTAAAAAGTCACGAGTAGACGAGATACGAGGTACAAGTTGTTGACTGATGACTGCTGACTGTTTACTGAAAATTTTATATCTTTGTATCTATTTAAACTTAACAGTCATGAGAATAATACCAGGATCAGAGTTGATTATTAACAGTGATGGCAGTGCTTTTCATTTGCATATAAAACCGGAACAACTTTCTGATAAAATAATAATGATGGGCGACCCTGACAGGGTTGGACTTACCGCTTCGTTCTTCGATAGCGTAGAATGCGAAGTTCAGAGCCGCGAATTTCGTACTATCACAGGTACATACAAAGGAAAACGTATTACCGCCTTGTCGCATGGCATTGGTCCGGACAACATCGATATAGTCATTACAGAGTTGGATGCTCTTGCCAATGTGGATTTCGAAACACGCGAGGTAAAGAAAGAGTTCAAACAACTGACAATGGTACGTGTAGGAACTTCCGGAGGTCTACAGCCTCATTGCCCGATAGGTTCGTATGTTATTGCCGCCAAATCGGTCGGGTTCGATGGTGTATTGAATTATTATGAAGGTCGGGATAAAGTCTCATTACTGGATTTTGAAGACGCTTTCAAAAAACATACAGGCTGGAATCCTCAACATTGCGCTCCTTATGTAGTAAAAGCGGATGAGGAATTAGTGGAACGCATAGGGCACGATATGATAAAGGGTGTTACTATTTCTGCGATCGGATTCTATGGGCCTCAGGGACGATATGTGCGTATGCCACTGGCAAATCCCGATCTGAATAGCCGCATCGAATCTTTTAAATTCGGTGAAGACGTAATAACCAATTACGAAATGGAAAGCGCACCTTTGGCCGGGCTAGGACGTTTAATGGGACACCGCGCCATGACAGTATGTACCATTATAGCAAACCGTTTAGCCGGAGAATCGAATGCAAATTATAAAGGTTCGATCGAAGACCTTATAAAGAAAGTTCTTGAGCGTATCTGATATAAAGAGGAGGGTGTGCCAAAAGGTCTTTTACACGTCATCGCGAGAGCTTTATCTTTTGACACAGCCACTTTTTCCATTTGACAAAATAATACAGAAAAAAACATTATTTTTGCCGCCTTTGAAAATACTAACCGATAATAGAAAATGAAAAAACTGTTACTCTTATTATCCCTATGTGGCATCTGCATTTTTGGCTCCGCACAGGATTCTAATGATGAATTATTAAAAAAGCTCGTAGAAAAAAATATTTTATCCCAAAGTGAGGCTGATTCATTGCGGGTTCCTCAAAAGAAATCATTAGGCCAAACGACGAATAAGATCAGGGAGGCATTCAATACTCCGTATATGCGTTTTGGTGGTTATGGCTTGTTTATGTACAGATACAATGATTTGTCGCCGGTGAAACATAATGCTGAGGCAAAAGTTATTTTCGTGTCGATGCGGGGAGAATTGACTAAGAACCTCAAGTATTTTATTCTGGCCGAATTTGTAAAGCCTCGACCTTACGAATTTTATGCCGAGTGGACTCCTGCAAATGAATTTAATTTTCGGGCAGGGCAAATGAAAACTCCCCTCTCTCTCGAAAATCAAATGTCACTTACTGATATAGAAGGCGTTCTGAATACCCGTTCCATCTCTGCTCTTATCGGTATGGGCGATGATGTACAGGCGAGACAGAATGGGTTGAACAATACCGGACGAGATGCCGGTATTATGACATATGGTAACCTCTTCAAAACGCAAACACACGACCTGTTGGAATATAAAGTAGGTTTGTACCAGGGCACAGGAATAAATACAAGTGAAAATAATAATTCAAAAGATTTTGCTGCTAATCTCCTGCTGCAACCTGTAAAAGGATTCCGCATTGGAGGGGGAGCTTATTTCGGTGAGGCGCGTTATGCAACGACAACAGGGGCTGTAGTGGATAATCATGTTCGCAATCGTTGGATTGTAAGTTCTGATTATCGTACCGAAAGAGTGTATGCCCGCGCCGAGTGGATCACTGCCAACGATGGCGGTATAAGTAAAGAAG
The DNA here is from genome assembly GCF_054601275.1 of Dysgonomonas reticulitermitis. Lineage (NCBI taxonomy): Bacteria > Pseudomonadati > Bacteroidota > Bacteroidia > Bacteroidales > Dysgonomonadaceae > Dysgonomonas > Dysgonomonas reticulitermitis. The sequence continues at coordinate 41,999 of NZ_BAAHWU010000007.1, forward strand.
GTCTTCACGGAATGGGGATGTATTACTTTGTTCCTAAAAAACTGAATGCCTTTGCTAAAGTGGATTATCTGAATCAGAATAAGGATATAAACAGCGAGGTTATCGATTATACTTTAGGTGTAAATTATCACTTCTATGGACCTTGCCGTTTACAGTTGAACTATACCTATTCCGATTATTCAAAAAGTTGGGGGGCAAGCAATTCAAATACAGTCTTAGGACAGCTACAGATTGTATTTTAAAGATATTATTTTTTGCCTACATTTGTCATCATGAAAATCTGCTATCTCATACTTGCTCATAATAATTTCAGGCACCTGGATCGCTTGATAGGGGCTTTGAATGATGCAGGCAGTACATTTTATATTCATATAGATAAGAAGGTAACGGAAAGTTATACTCCTTTAGCAAATAATGCCCGTATTATTCCCGGCCGGATCAATATCAATTGGGGCGGTTATACTATGATAGAAGCTACTCTGGCTTTACTGGATTATGGGACGACTCATTCACCGGATGCTGATTATTACATATTAATAAGCGGAGTAGATTATCCTATCAGATCAAGAAAGTTTTTGTATAACTTGTTGGAGAAGGGAAAAGAGTATATCGACATTGCTCCTGTTCCCGTGCTGTATAGGCCTGTCGAACGATACGAATATTATTACTTTGATTATGACCGTCGAAATCTGAAGCATTATAATCCTAAATTCCTGATAGAAGTCCTGCTCAAGAAGTTCAAGATAAAACGGAAAACGCCATTCAAAATATATGCAGGTACACAGTGGTTTGCGCTAACCCGGCCATGTGTGCAGTATATTTTGGACACAATAAATGAGGATAAAAGATATATGGATTTCTTTCGTCATACTTTAATTCCGGACGAGGCTTTTTTTCAGTCTATCATTGGTAACTCTCCGTTTTACGAAAATATAGCCTCTAGCTTGACATACACCGATTGGGAAGTGCCTGTCCCACCTGCAACTATCGAAGAACGACATGTTGAGTTTCTTAAAACTCATATCGGATTTAATGATGAATATGGACAACGCTTTCCCTATTTTGCCCGGAAATTCAATGATGATAGCGAAAAACTTTTGGAAAAGATAGAAAGGGAATTATGGTGATTCAATCTATCAGGCTTGGTAGCAGATCCGCAATATAGCTGCGTTCCATATCGTCGGGCTTAAGTATCTCCTCATTCCACATCACCAGGTCGATATCTATTTTTACCTTTCCGTTTACTTTATCAGTAGCAGTACGTCCGATTCTTTTCTCGATAGACTTTAACTGTTTTTGTATTTCTTCTTTCGTTTCTGAAGTATAAACAAAAGCGAGTTGGTTCAGGAAATCATCTTTGTAGGTATTCCCGTACGGAGTAGTTATGGACGTATTGGAGTAAGTTATTTCGGGGAAAACGCCGTTTAACAACTCATGGCAAAGAGCCAGATTTGCCTCTCTGTCCACATTTGTGCCGATGCTGATGAATGCTTTGTTCATAACGTCTGCAAAGATACGTGCGATTTTTGAAAAAGCTTTATCTTTGTTATCTTAATAGTAGTAAGTAGCAAGTAGCAAGTAGCAAGTAGCAAGTAGCAAGTAGCAAGCAATCTTTAAATCTTTAAATTTTTAAATATTTAAATCTTGAAATAGTATATAATGACAACGAACATGAGATTTATAGCAATTATCCCGGCACGATATGCGTCCACCCGTTTTCCCGGTAAGCCGTTGGTAGATATGGCAGGCAAACCAATGATACAACGCGTGTATGAACAGGTGAAAAAAGCGTTGGATGAAGTCTGGGTAGCAACTGATGATGTCCGCGTTTTCGATACGGTAGAGTCTTTTGGAGGAAAGGCTGTAATGACTTCTAACGAGCACCGGAGCGGAACAGACCGTATACAAGAGGCATACTCGAAAATAGGAGGAAGCTTCGACGTGGTTATAAATGTTCAGGGCGATGAACCCTTTATTCAACCGGAACAAATAGAAGCTCTCAAAAATTGCTTCGATAGTAAAGATGTAGAATTGGCTACTTTGGTAAAAGCCTTTAAGAAGGAAGATGGCTTCGATGTCTTATTTAATCCGAATTCTCCCAAAGTTGTTATAAATAAAAGGAATGAGGCTATCTATTTTAGCCGCTCCATTGTACCTTATATCCGCGATGCTCACCACACCGAATGGTTGGATAAGCATACTTTCTACAAGCATATAGGAATGTACGCCTATCGTTCAGACGTATTAGGTGAAATTACCAAACTACCGCAATCTTCTTTGGAAAAAGCAGAGTCATTGGAACAGCTTCGCTGGATAGAGAACGGTTATCGTATCCGTGTGGGATATACTGCTGTAGAAACGATCGGCATAGATACTCCCGGAGATATGGAAAAAGCTATTGCTTTTTTGTAAAAAGAATAGTACTTGAATTATATAGAGAAGATTATACTATGAAAAAATATAGGATCGAGTTAGTTTTAATCTTTTTTTTCTTTTTATACAAAAATACTTCTGCTTACTGGTTATATAAAACCGGAGAATGGGCGGATCTAATACTATTGGCATATGTTATTACTTTTTTATGTATAATAGGATTCGCTCTGTATAATCTGGTCAAATGTTTTCAAGCAAAATTGAAAGATAAGTATCGCAATATTGTCTCTGTATTGATGATTGCTGTACTTGCGATGACTTTTTTGCTTCCGGGAGGTTTACTTCCTAAAAAAGTCCTTTATAAAGGAGAATTGTTAGTCGGATATTTAGATGGCGTTGCAGGTAATAACGGTTGGTTAGTCCTTTATGGGAATAATACTTATGAGTATGATTATGGAAGGATGCATCTTGAAGGAAACTATAAAGTAAATGGAGATACTATCTTCTTCGATAGTCCGAGGAAGGACGGAACTTATGAATATGACTACGCTACTTTATGGAATGATAAATCTTACCTTTCTCTAGGAAAAGATAGTATTGCTTATTCTTACATGCAGGTAGTTAAAAATGAGTTAATAGAATAAAACTTCTGCTTAATAGAAATTATATTGTTAGCCTGTATACATTCGTTTCCCGCAAAATAAAACCCAATTTTAGGTATAATTTGTTGGCTGCGACACGGTTGGGGCTTGATGTTAAATTTATACTGGATACATTTAATCCCTTTGTAAAATCTATTGCAAAAGAGACAAGTTTTTCTCCTATATTTTGTCCGCGCGCATCCTTGTCAACAATGACATCCTCTATCCATGCTTTTGGCCCGGAAGGAGTATTTGTTACAACTACGGTAATAGATCCAACTATATTTGGGCTGCTAGCGATGAATAAATATGTGTTTTTTGTCTCTATTATTTCTTCTAAACTTTTCTTGTCCGGAATTTTACTTTTCGCTGTTAGTTGAGGGATTAAAATTGAAAAAGCTTCAACTACTTCGGGTGTAATATCCTTTACTTGTTTAATCTCTATCATGGCTTTATAAAATAGAAGTCTATCATTTCCAGATCAGCTTTATGCTGTAGTTTTTAATTCTGAACAAAGATAGAAATTCGGACGAATAAGAAGCTCTGAAAGCTTTTTATATCCTAATAAATGTTTTAAACATTTGTTTAGATAAATAGAGTTTGCTATTTTTGCAATTAAACAATCGTTTAGAACATATGTTTAACAATGAAGATTCCTCAGCCGTAAGAGCGAAAATATTAAGGGAGGCACAAGTCCTTTTCATAAAAAACGGATATAAAGGTACCAGTGTAAGGGATATAGCCAAAGCATCGGAAACGAATGTGGCAATGGTAAATTACTATTTTCATTCGAAGTATAATTTATTTGAGCTCATATTCGAAGAGGCTTTAGATGTTCTGACACAAAGGTTATTTGCCACTATAACATCAGACCTTCCATTCTTTGAACTGATAGAGATGTGGATACATACCTATTACGAAATACTTTTCGAATATCCGCAAATCGCGGCTTTTATTTTGAACGAAGTAAGTTTAAATCCCGAAGGGCTTACTCATAGAATAAAGAATCGGAATCCATATAGTTCTTTCAGCAAGATAGAGGAACGGATAGAAGAAGAGATAAAAAAGGGTACTATAAGAAAGACACCTGCTGCGGATTTCCTGCTGAATATATTATCGATGTGCATGTTTCCGTTTATGTTTGGCAATCTGGCCATGACGCTTATGGAAATCCCAAACAGTACATATACCCAACTGATAGCCGATCATGAGAAATATGTGATCCAGTTTACGATGAATGCGCTGAAACCTTCCGACAACAAAGCTAATTAAACTACGAATGAATAATAAACTACGATATAAAATGGGAATAGACGTGGGATCGACCACAGTCAAGATCGTTATATTAGATATTGAGTCCCGGATTATATACAAAACCTATAAAAGGCATCAGGCTAATATACAGCAGACTCTGGTGCAGGAATTACAGGAGGTTGATAAACGATATGCCGATGTCCTGTTCGATATTCATATTTCAGGTTCCGCCGGTATGGGAATTGGCGAGCGGGTTGGCATTCCTTTTGTGCAAGAGGTGGTTGCAGCTGTAGAGGTTGTGAAGAGTTCCTATAGTGAAGCACATACACTAATCGATTTGGGAGGCGAGGATGCCAAAATGGTTTTCTTTGCCGAAGGCAAGCATCCCGACATTCGTATGAACGGTAGTTGTGCAGGTGGTACAGGCGCTTTTATCGACCAGATGGCCAGCCTGATGAATATCTCGTTGGAGGAACTGGGTGAAAAAGCATTGGATTTTGATAAAATTTATCCTATCGCGTCGCGTTGTGGTGTTTTTGCCAAAACGGATGTACAGAACCTGATAAGCCGGAATATTCCTGTTTCGGATATTTCCGCATCCATTCTGTATGCAGTGGCATTGCAGTCGGTCACAACCCTGGCCCGTGGATGCGATATTGTTTCGAAAGTTATTTGCATTGGTGGCCCGTTGACATTTATTCCGGCTCTGCGTCATGCTTTCCGCGATGTGCTGAAAATGGCTGACGCTGATTTTATTGTTCCCGAAAATGGAGAATATTTTCCGGCATGGGGAACAGCGCTTTACAAAGAAGAGAGTACTACGAGTTTTATACTAAAAGACCTGATTGAAAAACTGAATATATCTACATCTTCGAACCATGAGGACGCTTTGGAGCCACTGTTCAAAGATGAACTTGATTATATTGAATGGCAAGCTAACCGGAATATAAAGGCCTTGCAGTTCAAAAAAATGGGAGACTACAAAGAGGTCGAATGTTTTCTTGGGATCGATTCGGGTTCTACGACATCCAAAGTAGTAGTGATGGATTCCGATGCGAATATCATCTACAAGTTTTACGGAAACAATGACGGCAATCCTCTGAAAAAGGTGATGGAAGGACTATCCTTATTTTATGAGGAGGCCTCTGAAAAAGGGGTGAAGGTGAAATTCCTTTCGTCGGCGGCAACCGGTTACGGCGAAGATTTGATGAAGTCCGCTTTCGGTTTGGACTATGGAATCGTGGAAACCATAGCCCATCTTTCAGGTGCACAATATGTAGATCCGGATGTGTCCTTTGTTCTCGACATCGGAGGCCAGGATATTAAGTCTATTTTTATCAGTAACGGTACAATCTCCAATATTGAGTTGAACGAGGCCTGTTCTGCGGGATGCGGATCTTTTTTGCAGAATTTTGCATCGACAATGGATATGGAGCTTTCCGATTTTTCACGTGCAGCCTGTTTGTCGGGATATCCGAGCGATCTGGGTTCCCGTTGTACTGTCTTTATGAATTCAAAGGTGAAACAGTCGCTTCGTGAAAATGCAGGCAATGACGATATTGCTGCCGGACTGGCTTATTCGGTTGTGAAAAACTGTTTGTTCAAAGTTCTGAAAATATCGAATCTTAATCTGTTGGGCGATCACATCGTAGTACAAGGGGGGACATTCCGGAACGATGCCGTATACCGGGCGTTGGAGGTGCTTTCGGGTAAAACGGTAAGTTCTACCGACCATCCCGAATTGATGGGTGCATTGGGTGCAGCGCTGTATAGCCGGAGATTGTGGAAGAAAAGGCAGACCGAAACATCTTTTGCCGGAGAGAAGGCATTGTTTGATATAAGTACAATTGATTCAAAAGAGTTAACCTGCAAAGGCTGTACGAATATGTGTCCGGTACTTCGTTTCAGGTTTAGCAACGGGAATATTAGTTATGCGGGCAATAAGTGTGAAAAAGTATTTTTTACAAAAACCGATAGAAAAGAAGGGTATAATGCTTTTGACAGGAAGAATGAAATACTATTCAACCGTCCTGTGAATGCAGAAAATATAGAACGTGGAAAGACAATAGGTATACCGCGTGTGCTGAATATGTTCGACAATTATCCGTTTTGGCATACTTTGTTGTCGGAGTGTGGATTCAATGTGCGCCTTTCTCCGGAATCTACTTTCCCTCTTTACCAGAAAGGTATTGGAGGAGTAATGTCCGACAATATCTGTTTCCCTGCTAAATTGGTGCATGGACATGTTCTTACTTTAATAGAGCAGAAGGTCGACCGCATCTTCTATCCGATTGTACCGAAAGAAGAAAAAGAATTCGGGCAATCATCCAATTCGTTCAACTGTCCTGTTGTAAGTGGTTATCCGGATGTAATAAAAAGTTCGATAGATCCGCAAAACAGGCACGGTGTTCCGTTTGATGAGCCGGTTATTACTTTCAGTAGTGATAAGGCTTTAGCAAAAGGTTGTTTCAATTATTTGTCCGGCTTTGGTGTTTCCAGATCTGTCTTTGAAAAAGCTTTTCAGAAGGCATTAGATGTAAAAAACGGGTTGAAAAAGGAATTGTACGACTATCAGAAAAATCTTTTGGACGAAGCCATTGAAAGCGGAGAATTAATATTTGTAGTGGCCGGACGTCCTTATCATACCGATCCGTTGATTCACCAAAAGGTAGGGCAAATACTATCCGACCTTGGGGTACTGGTTCTTACCGATGATGTTTTCCGAAAGCCTGAAAGTCATGGCTTCGGCAAGTTGAATATCATTTCGCAATGGTCGTATCCGAACAGGGTAGTACAGGCTGCGATGGAGGTAGCTCGACTTCCTCAGAATGTACAGTTGATACAGCTTAACTCTTTTGGTTGCGGTCCCGATTCGTTCTTTATGGACGAAACACGCGATATATTAAAAGCTGTGGGTAAGAATATAACAGTTCTTCGTATCGATGAAATTGCCAGCCCGGGTTCGATCCGCCTTCGCTTGCGTTCGTTAGTCGAGTCTTTAAAGGCTGTTAAGGCTTCCGAAGTAAATACTTCTCAGTATACAGGTTACTCGGTCCCCTATAAAAAAGCGAAAGATGAACACAAGACAATCCTTATTCCTTGGCTCTGTGACTTTATTTCGCCATTTGCTCCTGCATTGGGTGAATTACTCGGATTGAAAGTCGAGAATCTACCTAAGTCGAATAAAGTATCTGCCGATTTGGGATTGATGTATGGGAATAACGAGGTATGTTACCCTTCTACACTTATTCTTGGCGATATTATAAATGTTTTGCAATCGGGTAATTACGATGTGAAAGACGTTGTACTGGCAATCACTCAGACAGGAGGCCAGTGCCGGGCAACTAACTATATCGCGCAAATCAAGTCCGGATTGCAGAATGCCGGATTCAATGATATACCCGTGATAGCATTGACGTCGGGAGATACCTATCAAAACGGGGAGAGTGAGTTTACATTGGAATGGAAAAAAATCGCTAAGATAGCTGTGCCTTTAGTTCTTTACGGTGACGGTTTACAGCAAATGCATAGTGCAGTATCTGTACGCGAGAAGAAAGCCGGAGCATCGCGAAATATATTTGACTTTTACATAGAAAGAGCCATAGACGCTGTGCGGGCGAATAATCCGAAAACGCTATATCGCTTGTTGAAAGAGGCAGTTGAAGATTTTAACAATGTGCCGGTCTATGACAGGGTATTTTCTAAAGTAGGGCTTATCGGGGAAATATTTGTGAAGTATAATAACTATGCGCAAGCTAATATCTCAGAATGGTTGCGTTCGAAGAATGTGGAAGTTTCCACACCTCCGTTACTCGATTTCCTGATACAGTTTTTTGTAAACAGCAAAGTGAATGTCGAAAATGGATTGGATGAGGAAACTATATTTTCTAAAACGTTAAAACCTCTCATTTGGTGGTACATAAACAGTAAAGTGAAGAAAGCGGAAAAGATACTCAGTAAGTTTAAATTCTATGAGCCGTCTGAATCTATATATGCTAAAGCAGAAGCAGCATCGGAAGTCTTGAGCTTATCCAATCAATTCGGGGAAGGCTGGCTTATTCCCGGAGAGATTGCCCATTATGCACGTAAAGGAGTTAATAAAGTGGTTTGTTTACAGCCGTTTGGGTGTATTGCCAACCATATTGTAGCCAAAGGGGTAGAAAAGCGGATTAAGGAGATTTATCCGAATATGAATATCTTATATTTGGATATAGACGGCGGTATTGCCGAAGTAAACTTACAGAATCGTTTACACTTTATGATATAATGTCAATGTAGTAAAAGTAGTCAGGTCGTTATCAGCTTAAGGGTTAAGTAGAAAACATTAAAATTACCGGATTGCTTCGTCGGCCAACGTCTCCCCGCAATGGCGTAAAGTATTGGTTTTATGCGTCATTGAGAGCTTTGCCCGAAGCAATCCATGAAAAAGTGAATTGAATTATCAATCGTCGAAGCGAAGGCGAGGCAAAATCGGCGGAGCCAAAAGTGAAAAATTGTTCGGTGTTCGTTTTATCTATAGATGTAGTGAGAATTTGAGAATTAGCGAATTTGAAAATTAGCAAATTGGCAAATGGCGCGAAGCGACAAAGGCTATAAGCTAACGGCTAACAGCTAAAAAATAACTGTAGAGGTTTGTTACTTTTTAGTTAAAAAGTTATGAGTTCTGAGTTTTAAGTTATGAGTTCTGAGCGCTAACTACTAGCACGCTCGCGCAGACGTCCCGTCTGTGTGTTGTGAAGCAAACCTTTTGCTCTATCGAGCAAGACACGGACTAGAAGTCCGCGCCAGCAGGGGACAAAGGCTATAAGCTAACGGCTAACAGCTAATGGCTAATTGAGTGTGGAGTTTGTTACATTTTAGTTAAAAGATACGAGTAGACGAGATACGAGGTACAAGTTGTTGACTGATGACTGCTAACTGTTAACTGTAGAAGTTTGTTACTTTTTAGTTAAAATGAGGAAGGAGTTTTTCTCTCGTCATTGCGAGGGTTCGCCCGAAGCAATCCAGAAAGTAAAAAACGAAAAGAGTGTGGAAGATGTTACTTTTTAGTTAAATTCTGGTTTGTCATGCTGACGACAAGAAGCATCTCCTGTCTCCCGGGGATTGGGATCCTTCCCCGCGGTCAGGATGACAAAGAGGGTAGCCGCGCGAGCAAGGGGCTAACGGCTAAAAGCTATCGGCTAACGGCTAAAAAATGAGTGTGGAGGTTTGTTACATTTTAGTTAAAAAGTTACGAGTAGACGAGATACGAGGTACAACTTGTTTACTGATGACTGCTGACTGTTGACTGTTGACTGCTGACTGTTTATTCCGGCAGGAGTCTAAATTTTGATGCGGTTGCCCTACTAATTTTCAAATAGTAACCTTTTTAATATTTAAAATCTTATATTAAAAATGATTTTCTTAATTTTTAATCCTCTATATTTGCAAGATGTTTCATTTTGATAATTGATGAAGATGAAGGCTATTTTTACACGGATTATTTTACCATGTATTTTGCTCGGAGCTTTTTTCTCTTGCGAGACGAAAAAGGCAGATTCGCCAAATGAAGTGACTTACGATTCACTGTCTGTATCGAGAATATATCACATGGATAATGATTCTACGAAACCGTCGTGTACAGTGAAGGTTAAATATATTTTTCCTGTAAAATATTCCGACGCGGGAGTGCTATCTAAAATTCAGCGTGAACTTAATTATGCTATTTTAGAGGATGAAAGTTATGAAGCATTGAGTCCTGATAGTGCAGTGGAGAAGTATGCCGAAGACTACATCAAGAACTATATTGACGAGGCAAAAGTCCAGTTTCCGGATTGGGCGGAGTCGGGCGAAACAGAAGATTATTTTTCTTTCTATAAATCGATAGAATCGAAAATATTATATGACAAGAATAAACTACTTTCTTATCAGGTATCTACAATGGATTATAAGGGTGGAGCCAATTCGTCGACTCTATATAAAAACGTTGTGATAGACCTGAAAACAGGAAATGTTGTTACAGAGCAAGACATATTTATTCCCGACTATAAGAAGGTCTTAAATGCCATGTTGACCAGTAAAATTATAGAGCAGAATAACGTAAAAAAGGCAGAAGAATTGCTCGAATTCGGTTATTGGGGAATAGAAGATATCACGTCTAATAACAATTTTTATCTGGATGACAGTGGTTTGATCTATATCTTTAACCAAGGAGAATATTCGGCGCCTTCGTTGGGTAAGATTCAAGTTACTTTCTCCTTTGCAGAGCTGTCAGCGATCCTTAAACCCGATTCTCCAATTTCATTTTTATTCAAGCAATAAATGGATATAATCCTTAAATATTTTCCTAATATAAGCGAAGAACAGAAGAGGCAATTTACAGCGCTATATGATCTATATGTGGATTGGAACTCGAAAATAAATGTGATCTCACGTAAGGATATAGAGAACCTTTATTTACATCATGTACTTCATTCGTTGGCTATTGCTAAGTTAATTCAATTTACCGATGGCACTAAAATTATGGATGTCGGTACCGGTGGCGGTTTCCCGGGGGTGCCTCTCGCGATTCTTTTCCCAAAATGTGAATTCCTTTTAGTAGACAGTATTGGCAAAAAGATAAAAGTAGCCACGGAAGTATCCGATGCTATCGGGTTGAAGAATATTCAATTTCGTCATTGCCGGGCAGAGGAAGAAAAAGGGAAGTTCGACTTCGTTGTTAGCCGTGCTGTTATGCCGCTACCCGACTTGGTCAAAATCGTAAAGAAAAACATTTCCAAAGAGCAACAGAATGCTCTTCCCAATGGGATTATTTGTCTGAAAGGCGGCAATCTTGATAGTGAGATGGTTCCTTTTAAAAAGATGGCAGAAGCCGATGATTTGTCAATGTATTTTGAGGAAGAATTTTTTAAGACGAAGAAAATTATATACGTTCTGGTCTAGTAATCAATACAATTTTATCAACGTATAACCACATGTAACACCCGCTCCAATAATAATAATAGCCTTAATCTTTTACAACCAAAGCTTGCTGTTCAATAAAAAAGATTTAAAATACAGGGCATATTCTGCATGAAAACAGAATATGCCCTGTATTGTTTTTTCCGGGAAAAGATAAATCCTTTATTTTATTCATTATAAGTAATGGAAAGTATTTATTACAACATAATTTTCGTTTTTGTCATGCTGACGATAGGAAGCATCTCTTGTCAGTTCCGCTTTTAAGGAACAAGATCCTTCGTGCCTCAGGATGACAAAGAGAATGTTGCATTAATTATCATAAATTACTTACTTACAAAACCGTAATTTAATTATGGAGCAAAAAACTTTAAAACTATTGGTCATAGGCGCGTTATGCCTTATGGCTTTGCAACTGCAATCACAGGTGACTATCGGTGACGGTACACCTCCGCGGGATTTTTCCGTGCTGGAGGTTTCCACGGCGACGACCAAGGGCGGGCTGCGCCTGCCGCGGTTATCTACCCAAGAGCGCAATGACTGGCGCGACTACTTTTTAGGGACAGCCACCGGCAACCCTGTAAAGCCTTCCGTAACCTTCGAGTCGTCGGCCGCTACCCCGAACACGGCTACCACCGGGGATATCATCACCTACCAGGCTACCATCACCTTCGGGCCGGCACAGAGTTACACTTGGACAACCGGTAACGGCACGATATTGAGCGGTGGAGGAATAAACGACAACTATGCCGTGGTCCAATACGGGGCGGCGGGCTCGCCGGCGTTTGTACAGGTGGTGGTCGCCAATGCATGCGGCGCGGGTACCGGCCGCCGCGACGTGGCCAGCGTAAGCACGGATTGCAGGGAAGCCGACCTGACGACCCTCTACCCAAGCACCGACCAGTATAAAAGTGTGAAAACAGATAGCCCCTTTACCCTGGGGCATGTTGCCGTCAGCTTCGGCTCCGCGCAGGTGGCTTACCAGTGGTACCGGAATACGGTCAAATCCACCGCCGGAGGCTCGGCATTGGGCACATCCAATACCCTGGTGACAAGTGAATCAAACGCAGGTACCTATTATTACTACTGCGTGATGAGCAATAATAACTGTGGCGCGGCACCCGTTACTAGCCCGTTCTATACCGTTACGGTAACAAACATTCCTTCGACAACCGGTACAGGTAATTTCACAGGTAAGACATGCCGAAGGCTGATAACGACCCATGTCCACCAGGGTGGAAAGTGCCTAGCGAGAAACAATGGGCTTCTATATATAACAGCCTATCGTCACCATCAATGACATGGACTGATAAGGGTTGGATGGTAGGTTCGTCTTTATTTTTGCCTGCCGCTGGCGACCGTCTTGGTACTAATGGTAACTTAGACATGACGGGAATCAGCGGCCACTACTCTACAAGCACAGCTAGTACCACTCAAGGCTGTTACTACGTGAACTTCCATCAGACCATGGTACCTAGGAGTGTTGTCACAGTGCGTTCACACGGGTTTTCAGTGCGGTGTGTAGCTGAATATTAGGGTTCGTTGAGCGCATGTCTGGACAGAGCAGATCATATACATGAGAGGGGTGTGTCAAAAGTATTTTTTACTATCTTTTGGGACACCCTCCTCTTTTATTTTGTGCAAAAATGAAAAATCTATTTATGGAAATTCAGGAAGATTTTACTCTATATAATAAATAATGTCAATCAGGAGTTAAAAAGTTCTGAGTTTTAAGTTATAAGTTTTGAACACTTACTACTTATAACTTATAACTCCTTTGACTACTGATTCGTATAAATAATAATATAAGGAGAATATTCCTTTAAAGATGTGGCTAAGCCCCTTAATTAGCCCTCCGCTCTGTTTTGCCGATGAAATTATTCTCTTCTTTTATCATCGCTTTACGGGGCCAGGGCAAACGCATCTAATATTTGTTATTAATTCGGGAATAAGTACTGTCTTTCCGAAGAAAACGCTTTATGGAAAGTCCCCTTCGTTATTTTTCAACCCTTACGGACCCTCGTGTAGAAAGAGCTCGCGAGCATGATCTTGAAGATATATTATTTATCGCCATTGCCTCTATAATTTGTGGAGCAGAAGGCTGGAATGAGATTGAAGAATTCGGCAAGTCTAAAGTAACGATAGACGCCATGGGATGCCAAAAGGACATAGCATCTAAAATCATAGAAAAAGAAGCTGATTATCTGCTGGCCCTCAAAGGCAATCAAGGAAACCTTTTGGAACAAGTAGAGGATTCTTTTCGTTTCCTGCCGATTCGTGATTCCAACGAAGAGCTGGATAGTGGACATGGGAGGGTGGAAACCCGCAGATGCCTGGTTATAGATGACCTTTCCCTGATTGAATCAAAGAAAGAATGGGAAGGACTAAGGACTTTGGTAAAGATAGAATCGGAACGTTATATCAAATCCAGTGGTAAGACAGAGAAGGAAATCCGGCTTTATATCAGTAGTCTTGTGGCTGATGCTAAACTCATAAACCAATCCATACGCGCTCACTGGAGTGTTGAAAACTCGTTGCATTGGGTACTTGATGTTGGTTTCAATGAAGATAGAAGTCGCAAAAGAAACGGATTTGCTGCTCAAAACTACTCTTTATTAAACCGGATAGCTTTAAACCTGTTGAAAAACGACAAAATAACAAAAGTTGGTGTCAGAGGGAAAAGACTCAAAGCAGGATGGGACAACAACTACCTAATCAATCTGATTAAAAATTAGATGCGTTTGACCTGCGTATTAGCGTACATCCTCCGAAAAAAATAATAACTTTGTTGTATAATGAATAACCTGTACAAATCAATCCGATGCGAAAAACAATATTATTGTGTTGTATTTTTTACTTTTCTGTAACTTTTACCAATGTATATAGTTTTCCGTTAACTCCGAGAATAACAAATTATTCTGTTCATGAATATCAGGGAGGAAATCAAAACTGGTCGGTAACGCAAGATAATCAGGGCAGGATTTATTTCGGAAATAATAAAGGGGTACTTGAGTATGACGGTATAAACTGGCGTTTATATCCTTTGCCCAGCAATGACATTGTCCGTTGTGTCTATTACTCAAGCGACAATCGTTTGTATGCAGGTTCATATGAAGAGTTCGGCTACTTTATAAGAGACGATTTTAATCAGTTGCAATATATATCGTTAAAAGGCCTGCTGGGCGATTTTTCTTTTAAAAATGAAGAAATATGGAATATTCTGGAATATTCCGGGAAAGTATATTTTCAGTATTTCTCTACATATTTTGAATATGATGGGCGTAAAGAAGTGAAAGTCTACAAAGGATTTCCTCCTTTAAATATGTTTATATATGATAATAAGATATTTTCTCAAAGAATTAATGGAAATCTGTCGGTGTATAAAAATGGAGATTTTAAACCGGTATTAAATAGGGAAAAATATGGTAATGATGATATTATCAGGGTTCTGCCGATAAAGGATAAAAGTTTATTGTTTACCCGCAATCAGGGAATATTTGTTTTTAATCCTGTAGATTCCACAACAAATATCTGGAGAAATGAAATAAATGAAGATTTAAAATCGTCTTCTATAAATAAAGTTATCCTAATGAAAGATTCTGCTTATGTAATAGGTACCTTATCTAACGGGGTATATGCCTTGGATAATGATGGTAAACTATTATGGAAACTGGATTCGGGAAACGGCTTAATGAATAATACCGTATTAGGATTATATTGTGATAGTGAGAACAATGTCTGGGTTGGTCTCGACAACGGATTAGCAAAAATATATTCCAACTCTAACTTGTATACATTCGATCCTACTCCCCATCATATCGGTATGGTCTATGATGTGCTGATCGGGGATAATGTGTCATATATTGCCTCCAATCAGGGCCTTTACTATTATCAGGAGAATACAGGCGCTTTAAAAATTGTTTCAGGAAGCGAAGGTCAGACATGGAGTATTTCGAATATAGACGGCCAAATCATCTGTGGACACAACACAGGTTCCTTCCTTATCGAAGGAGAGAAGGTTAGCCCGCTTTCTTCGGTAAGGGGAGCGAGGAATATCATAAAATGTACTATAAACAATCAGGAAATCCTGCTGCAAAACACCTACACTTTCCTTAATATTTACCGTAAAGACCAGAATGGAAAATGGTATTATTCAAACAGGGTGGAAAAATTTCTTAACCTGATAGAACATGTAGAAATCGACCATTTAGGCAATATCTGGGCAGGGCATATGCATCGCGGGATTTTCCGTCTCAAACTGAATGAAAACCTGACGGAAGTTGAAGACATTGAGTTTTTCGATACATTACACGAAAAGAAAAATCTGAAAATAAATGTATTCAAGATAAGCGGCCGCATTATATTCACCGGTGAGAACGGATTTTATATCTATGATGATATCAGTAAAAAAATTGTCCCGTATGAAAAACTGAATGAGGATCTGCCTTCTTTGAAAAACAGCTATAATGTGGTGCAGAGAAACAGTTCGGAGTATTGGTTTATTGGCGATAAAAATTATTCGCTGGTAAAATTTTTTCAAAACAGGTACAACGTTATATATCAGATATCATTATCTGTATTCGACAACCCGCCGATAGACGGGAGAGGCAATGTCTTTATTACCAAAGGGAAAGAGGTCTATCTCGCTTTAAACGGCGCGTTGATTAAATATATCGATGAGAGCCGTTTAATAAATGATTCTCTGGCTTTTAAGTTGGATATCAGGGAAATATCCGTATCGGACAATAGCGGAGCAAATAGTTTTTACTTGCCGGTGAACAGGAAGAGTAGGATCAGCTACGAAAATAACAATATCCGTATTTCATTGTTTTGTCCGGCCTTCAGGGAAAAATCGCTGAATGTAAGATACAGACTCGATGGGCTGGATGAAGCCGGGCTTTGGTACGAAAATATGGAAAACCTGCAAAAAGAGTATTCAAGGCTTCCTTATGGAGAATACACATTCCGGGTTAAATTGTATGACAGCCAGGATAGCCTGTCGGAAATAAATTATTCTTTCATTATCGAAAGGCCGTATTATTTATCATATCTGGCAATAGTGATCTATATTATATTAGGAGTTGCCGGTATAATATTTATAGTTTATTCGGTTTATAATTACACGAGCAAGAAAAAGAACAGGCAAATTCAGGAACAAAAAAGACAGCATGAAATAGAACTGGAGCATCAGCAAAAACAAATTATAGAACTTGAGAAAGAACAATTAACATCGGAACTGCGGTTTAAGAGTAAAGAGTTGGCCAATTTTACGATGATGAGTATAAAGAACAAAGAATTCCTTATACATATTAAAGAAGAATTGCAGAAACAACAGGAAAAAGGGCATACTCCGAAGCAGTTCTTTAATAACATAATCCGCATTATTGATGAGAACATTACATCTGATGATGATTGGGCGTTATTCCAGTCAAACTTTGACAGGATTCATGAGAACTTTTTCAGAAATCTGAAGGAGCGTTACCCCGATCTTACTCCGAACGATTTACGCTTATGTGCTCTCCTGAGGCTAAACCTGAGTACAAAGGATATCAGTAATATGATGAACATATCCCTCAGAGGAATCGAAGCTGCCCGTTACAGGCTACGCAAAAGGTTAAATATTCCATCCGAGCAAGACCTTACAGATTTTATGATTCGTTTTAGATAATTGTTAAATAATTCCGGTAAAATATTTATTTACAGAAATATATAAAATGATGAAGTAGTATTGACGTATCAGCTACTTTTATTTCTTTTTATCTATTGTATTTTTGTGAGGGCGTTATTTTATGAAATGAATAAGATGGCCATTTACTTCGTATGCAGAATCTAAATCGCATACCATGAAGAAATATTCCATTTTCTTATTTATCATATCTATCATTTTTCCTTATCAGATAATATATTCCCAAAGGGAAATAGTCTCTATTAACGATAATTGGAAATTTTCGGAATCAAATTCCGGAATTGACAATAATTGGGAGAATGTGAATATACCGCATACATGGAACAAGGACGCATATAGTAACCGTAATTATAAAAGAGGGGCTCATTGGTACAAAAAACAATTGTTCATCCCGAAAGAAAAAGAAGGTAAAGTACTGTACCTTCGGTTCGAAGCTGTAAATTCCTTGGCAGATGTATATATAAATGATGTTCTCGTTAAAATGCATAAAGGAGGATACGGTGCTTTTGTAGTAGATATTACAGGCAAAGTTACATATGGTTCACAAAATACTATTACCATAAAAGTAGACAACCGTAATGAAAATATTCCGCCGCTTTCGGGGGATTTTACCCTCTTCGGCGGAATCTATCGCAATGTGTGGCTCATTACTGTCGGAAAGCAACATTTCTCTCCCGATGATTATGCGTCGAAGGGTATATATATAAATACAGATGTTTCCACCGAAAAAGCCGTAATACAGGTAAATGGAACAATAACGTTACTCTCGGGTGAAGAAAAAATAAATATTCGTTCAAGAATATTGGATAAAAAAGGTACTGTTGTATCCGAAAACCTACAAACTATAAAAAAAGCAGAAGGAAACATCCTCCCTTTCCTGCTGAAAGAATCGACGATAACGAATCCTCATCTGTGGTCTCCCGGTGATCCTTACCTGTATACAATGGAGGCTATGCTGGAGGATAGTAAGACGGGGTTACTGAAAGATAAACTCATAGTTCCTTTTGGTCTGCGCTGGTTTAGTGTGGATGCGCAGGAAGGGTTCAGGTTGAACGGCAAATCATTGAAATTAATGGGAGTATGCCGTCACCAGGATCAGCCTCCATTAGGCATAGCCGTATCGAACGATATACACAGACGTGACATGCAGCTGATCAAGGATATGGGTGCTAATTTTGTCCGGTTAGCCCATTATCAGCATGATGATGCGGTACTCGAAGCATGCGACAGACTGGGACTGCTTGTATGGGAGGAAATTCCCGTAGTAGACATTATATCCACGTCGGCTGACTTTTCAGATAATGCGAAATCTGCTTTAAGAGAAATGATACGTCAGCATTATAATCATCCGTCCGTTGTAATGTGGGGATATATGAACGAGGCTGTTATACAGGTTCAGTACAGGGTTAAAAAAGAAGGCCGGGATGATGTTTATCAAAAAACAGTGGCCTTAGCTAAAGACTTGGAGAAGATATTGAAAGAAGAAGATCCTTCGCGTCTGAGTGTAATGGCATACCATGGCAACCAGATATATAATGAAATCGGATTGACCGGAATAACCGACATATCGGGATGGAATCTCTATCAGGGCTGGTATGAAAACGATTTCAAAGCGTTTGACAGGTTTGTGGACGAAGAGAACCGGAAATATCCTGAAAGATCTTTGATTATCAGTGAGTTTGGCGCTGGGTCGGATAAGAGGATACAATCGCTGAATCCGCAGGTTTTCGATTTCTCTATGCAATGGCAACAGCTTTACCTCGAACATTATTTGCCCGCAATAATGAAACGTCCGTTTATAATAGGCGCATCCGAATGGAATTTTATTGATTTCAGTTCAGCTTCCCGGCAAGAATCTATGCCGCATATAAATAACAAGGGACTGGTTTATGCCGACAGAACACCTAAAGACGTTTATTATTATTTCCAATCCTTTCTGCGGAAAGATATTCCGGTATTGCATATAGCCGCGAATGACTGGAAAAAGCGGGTGCTTATTTCCGATTCGGAAGCTGTGGTCCAATCGATAAAAGTATATACTAATCTCAATAAAGCCACGCTCACCGTTAACGGGCAGGAGCTTGGGCCGCAAGAAATAAATAACTGTAATGCCGTCTGGCAGGTTTCTTTGGAAGAAGGGAAAAATCTGCTGAGAGTAAGAGGAACGTACAATGGTAAGATAATAGAGGACTATGCCGATATAGAAGTCGTATTCCAACCCGCACAATTAACCAAAAGAAATACAGAAAATCTCGATTTGGGAATAAATGCCGGAAGCAATTGCTTCTTTACAGACGATAAGAGTGGATTCTGCTGGTTGCCTGATAAGGAATATACTGCCGGGAGCTGGGGATATACAGGGGGCGATATTTTCAGAAAGAATCCTTTGCGAATAGGGACAACTAGTGATATTAAGGGTACATACAATACTCCGCTATTCCAAACCAAACGCGAAAATCCGGAAGCCTATCGTTTCGATTTGCCGAATGGGATATATGAGCTGACATTATCTTTTGCCGATTTGTATAATGCCCCGTCTCAAGAAGCATACGACCTTTCCGGACAGACCGAAGAGAAACAAGTCCACAATCAGTTTAATATCTACATAAATGATAAGATTGTAAATAAGGATTTTAGCCCCTTTGCCGAATGCGGTAATAATTCGGCAATCAGCAAAACGTATATGGTAGAGGTAACAGACGGCAGTATAATAATCCGCTTCGAAAAACTAAAAGGGAATTCTTTTATAAATGCACTGAAAATAAGAAAACTTTAAAGAAATATGAAAAGCTTATACAAACCTATTTTTAAATTTTTATGATATGAAAAAACACTTAATTTTATTATGTATGTTACTTGCAGGTTGTTTGGCATTCGCCCAAAGCAACCGGACTGTGACGGGTAAAGTTACCGAAGCCAAAACGGGCGAGCCTGTTATTGGCGTAACAGTCAGTATACAAGGGAAGACAATCGGAACAATAACTTCGTTAGACGGGGATTATTCTCTGGAAAATGTTCCGGCAAACGCAACCCTTATATTCAAGATTGTAGGGATGAAGACTGTAGAGATTCCTGTTAATAATAAGTCTGTAATTAATGTAACAATGGAAGACGATAACCAGATGTTAGATGAAGTGGTAGTGGTAGGTTATGGTACTGTAAAGAAAAGGGACCTGACCGGATCGATAGCCAGTATCGCCAGCACAGAGATAGCCAACAGACCATCAACCAATCCTTTGACATCTCTCCAAGGAAAAGTAGCCGGAGTTCAGGTTGTTAATACAGGTAGGGCCGGGCAAGACCCCGAAATCCGTATACGCGGAACGAACTCTATCAACGGTTATACTCCGTTGTATGTAGTAGACGGATTGTTTACAGATAACATTAATTATCTGAATCCGGCTGATATAGAATCCATAGAAATACTGAAAGATGCTTCTTCTTTGGCTATTTTTGGTATCAGAGGAGCAAACGGGGTTATTATACTGTCTACAAAACGTGCGAAAGAAGGGCAGACTGTCGTAAATATTAATTCTTCCATTGGCTGGAAACATATATCCGACAGGTTACCATTGACTAATGCCGCTGAATTCAAAGAATTATACAATGAGCAGTTAATCAATCAGAAAGCTAAACCTTTTGATTATACCGACTGGCAAGCCGATACCAATTGGCAGGATGAAATTTTCCAGACAGGATTCCTCAGCAATAGTAATATTAGTATTACCGGATCGTCTGCTAAAAACAAGTTCTATCTTGGGCTTGGTTATACCACCGAGGAAGGCTCTATCAAATCGGAAAAACTCAGTAAAATAACAATTAACCTGAACAGCGAATATCAGGTAAATGATGCTTTACGGTTTGGTTACCAGGTTAACGGTTCACGCACGCTACCTCCCGACGCGAAAGGCGTAGAGTCGGTTATAAAGGCTGCACCTATCGCTCCTACCCATTTCGATTTTACAGATCCTGTCACAGGCGTGGCGGAAAGACTGGTTCATTCTTTGCCGGATTTCCAAAGAGCGCAGGCTGCTAATCCGTACAGGTCGGTTGAGTTGCAGGGACAGCATAATCTGGGAACGAACCACAGGATAGCAGGAAATGTGTTTGGTGAAATAAAGTTCCTGAATAACTTCACTTTCAGATCCACATTCTCACTGAATTATGGAATAAGTGAATCCCGTGGGTTTTCTCCTATCATATTTGAGTATAATCCCGATATAGTAGGCGGATCACAAAAAGAAGCGATTGGAAACAAAACCGAGACCGTTAGCCAGAGTAAGTCCACCAATCTGGCTGCTCAGCAAGACCACATTTTAACTTATGATAATAAGTTTGGCAATCATGGGCTGACCGCGACGCTTGGTTTCACTTCCAATTATAGGGAATCCTCTTCTTTAGGAGGTAATCGTTCGCAAAAACTTGAGGATATATATTTCTCTCCCGGGAATAATACCGATAAGTGGTGGCTTAGTTCTCTCAGCAATACAGCCGCCGCTAACAATAGTGGAGACCAGTGGAAGCGTTTCTCCATGTCGTATCTGGCACGGACTATGTATAACTATAACAGCCGTTACTTATTGAATGCATCATATCGCAGGGACGGATCTTCTGTTTTCAGCGGAGTAGGCAATACATGGGATAATTTCTATTCTGTAGGTTCAGGATGGATCGTATCGGAAGAAAAGTTTATGGCAAATCAGAATATAATAAATTATCTGAAAATAAAAGGGTCATGGGGAGTACTAGGTTCTGAAAATACGGGAGGAAATAATTATCCGTCTTATCCCACACTTACAAGTGCAGGAAGCGCTGTATTCGGGGATGAAATTATTCCCGGCTATACTTACCAGTATTTGGTACAGAATCTGGGATGGGAGAAAACCTACTCATGGGAAGCCGGATTTGAAGCAAGCCTGCTGAACCAAAGATTAAATATTGAATCAGTATATTATAATAAACGGACCAAAGACATCATAGTGTCATTATCTTCCCGCACCGGAGCTCAAAATTCGTTGGAAAATCTGGGTGAAATCACAAATAAGGGAGTTGAACTCTCTGCAACATGGAATGACAAGTTTGCAAATAGAGATTTTCGTTATTCTATCGGGGCTAATCTTACAACCATCAAGAACAATGTGGAAACTTTGGGACGTGACGAAGGCGACGCAAAATATAGTGGAGCCTCCAGAACTTTGGCAAATTATCCTATCGCCCACTTCTTTGGATATGAAGTAATCGGAATTTATCAGAATGAAGAAGATATTTTTCAGTCGCCGGTAAACACTGTGGCTGCTGTAGCTCCTGGTGATCTTAAATTTAAAGATGTAGATGGTGACGGCAAAATCACCACCAAAGACCGTACAATGATAGGTAATCCTACTCCCGATTTTACTTACGGATTTAACCTTAACCTTTCATATAAGGGTATAGACCTGAGTGTGGATATGATGGGTGTGTATGGAAATGAAGTTTACCGCGATTGGGGAAATGTATCAACTTACGCCCAACTGAATTACAGAAAAGATCATATGAACAGATGGCATGGCGAGGGAACATCCAATTGGGAGCCTATACTTGATCCTTCAAGGGCAATTAATAACCTGGCCTCTTCCTATTTCATCGAGGACGGTAGTTTCTTTCGCATACGCAATGTACAGTTGGGTTATTCATTCAACAGATCATTGTTGAATAAAATGCACCTGAAATCATTACGCGTATATGCTAATATACAAAACCTGAAAACATGGCATAAAAATTCCGGATATACTCCGGAGATCGGAGGTAGTGCTTTAGCCTTTGGTATAGATGGCGGAGGATATCCCATGCCGGCTATTTATACATTTGGTGTTAATCTTTCGTTTTAATTCTAATTTTAAACATTCAGTTATTATGAAAAAATATATGTCAAAAATCGTTTACGGATATATACTCCTCGCCGCATCGACAATATTTGTGTCGTGTAGTGATTTGCTAAATCAGGAGCCTCAGGGCCAATGGATTGCAAAAGACAATACGGGAGGTTCTTTTGCATCGGATGTATTCAGCATGTATGCTAAAGCCCGCGGATTTCATATTACATCCGGAAATACAGCTTTAGCAATCCACAATGTCAGGTGCGAGGATGTGGAGAAAGGAAGTACGGCCTCTGATGGCGCTGCTTGGGAGCCTATGTTCGACAACTTCATTTACAATGCCTCTGATGGCATGATACAAACTTATTGGACAGAAAATTATGCGATTGTGCATATCGCAAACAATATCTTGGATGCGATAAAAAAAGCGGAAGAACAAGGAACCCTCAATGACGGAGACCTTATCAATAAATCGGAAGCTCATTTTTTCCGTGCTTTCATCTATTTTAACCTGGTCCGCGCTTTTGGTGAAGTTCCCTTAATCGACTTTGCCATTACGGACGCGGCCCAGACCAATGTGCCCAAATCATCAGTGGAAAAGATATATGAGCTGATTGACAGTGACCTGACCGAAGCAGCGAAATATCTGCCGCCTACCTGGGGAAGCCAGTATCCGGGACGCCTTACTTGGGGAGCAGCGAAATCTCTGCATGCCAAAACTTACATGCAACGCAACGATTGGGCGAATATGTTAACATTGGCAAATGAAGTGATTAATTCCGGCATATACAACTTGAACACGCCATTCGAAGAAATATTCAGGGAAACCGGCGAGAATTGCGGCGAATCTATATGGGAACTGCAATGTACGGCGACAGACGAACTGAAAGGATCAAATGAAATAGGTAGCCAATATGCATCGGTACAGGGCGTACGCGGAGCAGGAGAATGGAACTTGGGATGGGGACAATGCACTCCTACCGAAAATCTCGGGAATGCCTTTGAACCGGGTGATCCGCGCAAGGACGAAACCTTACTGTATTTTTATAAAACAGGAGAAGATCCTGCTTCATGTCCGCCAAACAAGCCTTGGGGCGAGAAGCCTGTCGCAAATGCGGCGGTCATCAATAAGTACTATAATAAGAAGTCTTATACAAATCCGGCTTTAAGGACTAAATACACTACTGGAGGATATTGGGTAAATATGCGTATGATCCGCTTTTCGGAAGTATTATTGATAGGAGCCGAAGCTGCTAATGAATTAGGACAGACAGAACTTGCTCTGGATTATCTGGAACAGGTAAGGGCACGTGCAAGAAAAAGTTCGTCAGACCCTACGATTTTGCCAAAAGTAACAACAAGGGACAAGGTTGAATTACGTAATAAAATTAAACATGAACGTCGCGTAGAATTGGCTATGGAATGGGACCGTTTCTATGATCTGGTTAGGTGGGGAGACGCACAGTCCGTACTGGGAGCGGCAGGTAAAACTTATTTACCGAAGCATCAATATTTACCTCTTCCTCAGTCGGAAGTCGACAAATCTAATGGTGTTTTAGTTCAGAATCCAAACTATTAAATTTAATTATTATGAAACTGAAAAGATATATTTTATTTGTCACAACATGTATCGTGTTGTCCGGAATGACTTCTTGTTTCCAGAATTTGGACCAGGACCCGGCATTCGATTATCCGCCTGAGTACGTTCCGGAATACAGCCCGTTGAAAGTTTACCTCCCTTTCGACAATAACGATAAGAATACGAGTAACTACCGTTATTCGATGACTGCGATCAATGAAGGCTATGCCGACGGGCATATAGGTAAAACCTTTCAGGGTTCGGATGGAGCCTATATAATAGCCACTCCTCCGGCATCGCTCACCGATACGATAATCAACCTTAAAAGTTTCACCTATTCGTTCTGGATAAACTCTCCGAGAAACGAAGCTGTACAGGGTATATTATCCATAGCCAAAAAAGACCATTCAAGAGGTTATCTCGAATTGTATTTCGAAAATAACAATAACGGAAACCAGGCATACATCAAAGGCTTTTTACGGACTTTGGCAGAAGATGGCGCTGTAAAAGAAACATGGATCGATGTGGGTAGCGTGCAGCCGGAAGGAAGCTCCAGGGTGGAGAATGTATGGAATAAATGGACACACCTTGCTTTTCGTTACAATGGGGCTACTTCCACTTTCTCGATATTCAGAGATGGTGAGGCAGTATTGCTTAACAGAGTATTAGGCGGAGGCACTTTCGGGCCTTTGGTATTCGACCCGGAATTCTGCGATGGTAAAATTGTCTTTGGAACTTTTGCCGCGGTCGCAGGCCAAAGTACCGGAAAACAGGATGGATGGGTAGTTGACAGTAAAACCATGCCGGGGCAATACGACCAGATTCGTTTTTATAACCAGGTTTTAAGTGACAATCAGATAAAAGCATTGTATACAAATAAAGAATAAGGCTTGCATACACTGAAGGCAATCAGGGGAAATAGGCTATAGGTGATTTTCATAGTAATTAGGTTATCAAAATAGGTTTCAGCCGGAACACTTCCGGCTGAAACCTATAACTAAACTTTTTTATTTTTGCCTGATTTAACTATTGTGCTCAGTACTAATAATAATATCTAGAAAGATGAATATCAGAATGATAAATAGAAAATCGAAAAGAGGGCAGATTTTCCTTATTAAAAGAAAAATACCTTCGGTTTTCTCAACCCTACATATCTGTTTCCTGCTGACCATAGCCTTTTTTACCCTTTCCTGCGGTGGGAACGATAATCCGGAAGTAGATGATGCTAAATTTAAATTAGAGGAGATAAGTATCAATAATATAAAGAATCAGGATAGTTATGTTGACTTGGAACCGGATTTGACCATTGTATTGACTTTCTCTGATAAAGTAGCGATTAATAGCCTGTCCAATAATATTACCCTGAAAAATAAAGAGGGGAAACCTCAATCCCTGAATATAAATAGTGATAACAATCCTGTTATCACTATCACTGCCGGTGTACAGCAATTTGCCGGATATGAACTCACTATAAATACAGGGTTGAAATCAGATAAAGGCACTCCTATTCTTACAGGGAAAATGTATTCCCTTAGTACCGGTATGGACATGTCTGATAAGTTTTCCCGCGTTTCCGATGAAGAACTGTTGACTTTGGCGCAAAAACAAACATTCCGTTATTTCTGGGATTTCGGGCATCCGGTTTCGGGGATGGCGCGCGAACGTACTACATCCGCGAATACTGTAACAACAGGCGGAACAGGATTTGGAGTTATGGCTATTGTTGTAGCTGCCGAAAGAGGTTTTATCACACGTAACGAAGCGTTGGAGCGTATTCAGAAAATAGTGAGCTTCCTGGATACAAAAAGCACTAAATACCATGGTGCATACGCCCACTGGATCAACGGGCAAACAGGCGCGACCATTCCTTTCAGCGCGGACGACAATGGCGCCGATCTGGTAGAGACTGCACTTTTGTTTCAAGGATTGCTGACAGCTAGGAACTATTTTAGTAATAACAATACAGGAGAGACTCAGCTAAGAAGTGATATCACACGCCTGTGGGAAGATATAGAATGGACATGGTTCCGGAAAGATAACGAAAACGTACTGTACTGGCACTGGAGTCCTGATAAAGGATGGGCTAAAAACCTGAAAATTACAGGCTGGAACGAATGTCTCATCGTTTACATACTGGCAGCCGCGTCACCGACATATCCGATAACGGCATCAGTTTATCATGAAGGCTGGGCAAGAAACGGAGACTTTGCGCATGGAGGTTCATTTTATGGTTACAAGCTCCCTTTGGGACGAGATTATGGAGGCCCGTTGTTCTTCAGCCATTATTCGTTTTTAGGGATAGACCCCCGAAACCTGAAAGACCGTTATGCTGACTATTGGGAGCAAAACCGTAACCACAGCCTTATTAACTATAAGTATTGTGTAGAAAATCCAAAATCGTATCGTGGATACAATAGCGACTGCTGGGGACTAACAGCCTGTGACGGAAACGATGGGTATAGCGCGCATTCCCCATCAAACGACAAAGGAGTAATAGCTCCTACCGCCGCTCTATCATCCATGCCGTATACACCCGAAGAATCATTAAGGGCTTTACATTTCTTCTATTATAAGATGGGAGACAAGCTATGGTCGGAATATGGCTTTGTAGACGCGTTCAATCTCACCGCCAACTGGTTCGACAACCAACATATAGCAATCGACCAGGGACCTGTCATCGTTATGATAGAAAATTATAGAAGTAAGCTGATCTGGAACCTGCTTATGTCCGATACGGAAATACAAGCCGGTTTAAGAAAATTAGACTTCCAGTTTTAATAATTAAAAACTTACACTTTGAAACAAATGAAGAGAATAAAATATTTAATACTTGCCATCTTTCTGTTGGGAAGCCTGGGTATGTTTTCCCAGACAAAAGATAAAAAACGACTGACCGATAATGAATTACTTACCTTGGTACAAAAACAGACATTCCGCTATTTCTGGGATTTCGGACATCCGGTCAGTGGTCTGGCCCGCGAACGGACGAATAGCACGAGGCTGCCCGATCATGGAGTGGTAACATCCGGAGGGTCGGGATTTGGGGTTATGGCTATTATTGTGGGCATAGAACGTAATTTCATTACCAGAGAACAAGGTATTGAGAGGATGATCAAAATATTGAACTTCCTCAATAAAGATGCTCAACATTACCACGGAATATGGCCTCACTGGATGAATGGAACTACCGGTGAAACCATACCGTTCAGTCGTAAAGACGATGGCGCCGATCTGGTGGAATCGGCATTTATGTTCGAGGGTTTGCTGGCTGCTCATCAGTATTTTGCAAAAGATACGCGAGAAGAAAGGCAAATAAGAGGCCTTATCAATAAGTTATGGCGTGAAGCCGAATGGAATTTCTTCACAAGAAATGATGAAGACGTCCTTTTTTGGCACTGGTCTCCCAATCACGGGTGGTCTATGGCACATCAGATAAAAGGACATAACGAATGCCATATTGCGTACATTCTGGCGGCATCATCGCCTACATACCCTATCAAAGAGAGTGTTTATCACAGGGGGTGGGCCAATTCCAATGTTTTCAGAAACGGACGCGAATATTATGGAATTAAACTCCCTTTGGGAAATGACTTCGGCGGGCCGTTGTTCTTTACTCATTATTCTTATATGGGACTCGATCCCAGAGGACTGAAAGACAATTATGCCGATTACTGGGAGCAGATGGTGAACCACACACTTATCAATCGCCGGCACTGTATAGAAAATCCGAATAACTATAAGGGATATAGCGAAAAATGTTGGGGACTGACAGCCAGTGACGGAAACAAAGGCTACTCAGCGCATAGCCCCCAGAATGACCGGGGAGTTATAACACCTACTGCGGCACTGTCCTCGTTTCCTTATACTCCTGAATATTCGATGCAGGCATTACGCTACTTCTATGAAGAACTGGAAGACAGATTGTGGGGGGAATACGGATTTAAAGATGCCTTTAATCTGGGCGAAAACTGGTTTGCCGAATCATACTTGGCTATCGATCAAGGACCTATCGTGGTTATGATAGAAAATTACCGTACCCAGTTGATCTGGAATCTTTTTATGACTCATCCCGATATTCAGAACGGATTGAAAAAACTTGGATTCAAAAGTCCTCATTTGAAATAATATATGAACACTAATATAGAAAAAGTATGAAAAAACTATTCATAGCCGTATCTTTTCTATCCATATTTTTTTGTGGATGTAACAAAAATTCATCATGGCAGAGTTACAGTAAAGACAAAACGATAGAACAAAAAGTCGATTCTGTACTTGCCCTGATGACTCTGGATGAAAAAATAGCCCAGATGACACAATTCGCCAGTAATGGGGAAATTATCACGGGGCCGGCATCCGATTCGGATGTTGCCAGATACCTGCGCGAAGGTACGATAGGAAGTGTGTTTAATACGGTAACAGTAGAAAACAATCGAACCATACAGGATGCGGCAATGCGGAATTCCCGCCTGAAGATACCCGTGCTTATCGGATTCGACGTAGTACATGGTTTCAGGACTATTTTCCCCATGCCGTTAGCCGAATCTTGTTCATGGGATCTTGACCTGATGCGTAAAACAGCGAATATTGCTGCGCAGGAAGCATCTTCTGTCGGCATTCACTGGACATTCGCCCCTATGGTAGATATTGCGCGCGATGCACGTTGGGGCAGGGTGATGGAAGGCGCCGGAGAAGACCCTTATCTGGGAAGCCTCATCGCGAAGGCCCGGGTAAAAGGTTTTCAGGGAGAAAGCTGGGAAAGTCTGAAAGAGACGAATACAATACTGGCTTGTGCAAAACATTTTGCGGCGTACGGAGCTGCTGAGGCCGGAAGGGACTACAATGTAGCGGAGTTATCCGAAAGAACACTACACGAAATCTATCTGCCTCCTTACAAAGCGGCGAATGAAGCCGGGGTAGCAACTTATATGGCTGCATTTAACGAGATAAACGGAGTACCGTGCACAGGAAGCAAATTCCTCTTTACAGATCTCTTACGAAAAGACTGGGAATTTGGAGGATTTGCAGTTTCAGACCATACAGCGGTGAAAGAACTTATTGCTCATGGAGTGGCTAGAGACGAAAAAGAAGCGGCAGCTTTGACTGTAAATGCCGGAGTAGATATGGATAT
Organism: Dysgonomonas reticulitermitis; assembly: GCF_054601275.1. Lineage (NCBI taxonomy): Bacteria > Pseudomonadati > Bacteroidota > Bacteroidia > Bacteroidales > Dysgonomonadaceae > Dysgonomonas > Dysgonomonas reticulitermitis. The sequence goes on from NZ_BAAHWU010000007.1 coordinate 71,451, forward strand.
GGCCGACGGGCTTTATATAGAGAATCTGAAAAAAGCAGTTGAAGAAGGTTTGGTAAGTGAATCGGTTATCGACAATTCAGTTCGCCGTATTCTGGAGATGAAATTTATTCTCGGGCTATTTGACGATCCATACAGGTATTTAGATACCGAAAGGGAAAAATCGACATTGATGAAACCTGAATTTCTGGAAACAGCCCGTAATGCTGTTAGAAAATCAGTTGTATTGTTGAAAAATGATAATAGTTATTTCCCGCTGGATAAAAATAAGGGGCAGACTGTTGCTCTTATCGGCCCTATGGTGAAGAACCGGAGAAGCCTGAACGGGGAATGGGCCGGACGTGGAAATAGGAACGAAAGTGTTTCGCTGTTCGATGGACTCACGGAAAAATATAAAGATTCGAAAATAAGATTTGTCTATGCAGAGGGCTGCGACCTGACTACAAACGATAAGTCGAAATTCGCACAGTCTCTTTCCATCGCACGTCAGGCAGATATTATTCTGGTGGCTATGGGTGAAGATTTCAATTGGTCGGGCGAAGCGGCCTGCCGTACCGATATCAGACTACCTGGCGCACAGCAGGAATTATTGAAAGAACTAAAAAAGCTAAATAAAAAAATAGGTCTGGTACTATTTAACGGGCGACCGCTCGATCTTAGCTGGGAACACGAAAATATAGATGCCATATTGGAAGCGTGGTATCCGGGTACAATGGCGGGACATGGCGTTGCCGATGTTATTGCCGGGGATTATAACCCTTCGGCAAAGCTTACTATAAGTTTTCCGCGAAATATAGGCCAGGTTCCGATTTATTACAACCATAAGAATACAGGCCGTCCGGTAGATCCCGCTAATCTGAAGGTAGATTACAGGTCTTCTTATCTCGATGTGGATAATTCTCCTTTATATCCTTTCGGTTATGGATTGAGTTATACCACCTTTAGTATCGGCAACTTAAAGCTGGATCAGCCATCTTTGGCTAAAGGCGGAACTATTACTGTAACGGCCGATGTAACCAATACAGGAAGTTATGATGGTGAAGAGGTTGTTCAGTTGTATGTGCATGATATAACTGCAAGTGTGACCCGTCCGGTGAAAGAACTTAAAGGTTTTAGTAAAGTCACTTTGAAAGCAAGCGAAACCAAACAGGTGAAATTCGAAATAACAGAAAAAGAGCTTGCATTCTACGATTTGAATATGAATTATACAGCAGAACCGGGAGCTTTTAAGCTATGGGTGGCCTCATCTTCTGCCGACGAGGCTAATGTAGCTGATTTTGAACTGGAATAGATAAAAGAATATTAAGGTTTGAAGCACGTATTAAATTATTTATTGGTAGCATTACTGTTTTTTGCGGTTTTCTGTTCGTGCAGTTCATCGCAAAAAACAGTATTTGTTGTTCTGCCCGATACCCAAACATATCTTGAATCCTGTCCCGAAGTATTCAAATCACAGGTGGATTGGATACTGAAAAACAAGAACAAGATTGACGCCGTGATCCATGTCGGTGATCTCACTCAGGATAATCATCCTACAGAATGGATGCTGATGTCGGAGTATTTTTCCAAAATAGAGAAAACCGGATTGCCATACACGTTCTCTTTGGGTAACCACGACTTAGGCAGTAAGCCCGGAAAATTCTCGGATGTTCATAATACATCTATGGCGAATAAATATTTCCCTGTAAAACGTTTCGCTGATAAGAAATACTGGGGAGGCAGTTTTAATAAAGATTCTGTTGACAATCATTATATAAACATCAGCTCGGGAGGTATAGACTGGCTGATAATGAGCCTCGAATTCGGACCTTCCGACGATGTATTGAAATGGGCCGATGAGGTTATAAGCAGAAACAGAAACAAGGCAGTCATTATCAATACTCACGCATACCTGTATAGCGACAGCACATGGCTCGATAACAGCGATTGGTGGCGTCCGCAGACTTACGGCATAGGTAAAGATTCTGCCCGTACGGTCAATGACGGCGGACAGATATGGGAAAAGCTGGTATCGAAACATTCCAATATACTGGCTGTGTTTTGCGGGCATGTACTCAAAAGCGGGGTAGGGACTTTGATAAGTAAAGGTGAGGCGGGAAATAATGTCTATCAGATGTTAGCTAATTTTCAGAGAGGAGTAGACGGTTCTGAAAACGGAGGCAACGGATACTTACGGATCATCACCTTTGACAGGAAAAAAGGAGAAATGGATGTTAAAACCTATTCTACATGGGAGAATAAGTACCATCCTTCATCTGCTCATAATTTTATATTCGATACGATCAATATAGATCAATATACTAAATAAGAAGAAATGAAAAGAACTGTTATCACAGGTATGGCTTTGTTGTCAGCTTTCTATTTGTACGCGCAAAAAGCGAAACAACAACCCAACATTATCTTTATTATGAGTGACGACCATGCCGAACAAGCGATCAGCGCTTATGGTCATCCGGTTTCGAAAATGGCTCCTACACCTAATATTGACAGGATTGCTAATGATGGGGCTATTTTTATGAATAATTACTGTTGCAACTCCATTTCCGGCCCCAGTCGTGCAGCTATACTCACAGGTAAGCACAGCCACGAGAATGGTTTTATGAAAAACAGTAATAAGGGTTTTGACGGTTCACAGCAAACTCTGCCGAAGATATTACAGGCAAACGGTTACCAGACTGCAATTATCGGCAAATGGCATCTTATTTCCAAGCCTACGGGATTCGATCATTGGATGATACTCAACGATCAGGGTGACTACTGCAATCCGTACTTCATTACCGAACGAGATACGACCCGCCATATGGGTTATGTTACCGACCTGATAACAGACTTCACAACAGACTGGCTGGATAGCAGGGATAAGGAAAAACCATTTTTCCTGATGATGCACCACAAGGCTCCTCACCGCAACTGGGTTCCGGCCGAACGCCATTATCGTTTATATGAAAATACTGAATTTCCTGTTCCCGAAACTTATTCTGATGATTACGAAGGGCGTTATGCCGCATCAAAACAGAAAATGAATATATACAACGATATGTATGAAGGGCACGATCTGAAGATGGTGGCTGGAATAGACTCCGATAGTTTATTGTACGATCCTTGGCCACATGCGTTTATGGGCACTATGACAGAAAGCGAACGGGTACGTTTTTTCGATGCATATCGCGAGCGAAACAATAATTTCTATACCACCAAACGTACCGAAAAAGAAATAGCAGAATGGAAACTGCAACGTTATCTTCAAGATTATATGGCATGTATAAAGTCTGTCGATGAAAGTGTCGGTCTAATTCTTGATTATCTGAAAGAAAATGGTCTGGATGAAAATACAATCGTTGTTTATACTTCCGATCAGGGATTTTATTTAGGAGAACATGGCTGGTTTGACAAACGGTTTATGTATGAGGAATCGTTTGGAATGCCAATGGTAATGTCTTACCCTAAAAAGATTAAAGCCGGAACAAAGGTAAAAGACTTAACTCAGAATATTGATTTTGCTCCAACCTTTTTGGATATGTGTGGTATAGAGATACCGGAAGATATGCAAGGCGTATCTTTCAAGAAGCTTGTGGAAAACGGTAAAACTCCGAATGACTGGCGAAAATCGTTGTATTATCATTATTATGAATTTCCCGGATTTCATAGTGTAAGAGCACATTTTGGGGTGAAAAAGGAACGCTATAAACTGATGTGTTTTTATAAAGAAAATATATGGGAGCTTTACGATCTGAAAAATGATCCTGCGGAGATGCAAAATATATACGGGCAAAAAGGAACGGAAAAAATCACCCGTGAATTGAAAGAGGAATTAACACGTTTACAGAAGGAGTATAAGGTTCCGGAGGAATTCTGTAAATAGTGGTTATAAGATATGGATATTTTATCTATACAGTAAAATCTGTATCCTCTTTCCCATTGATTTTTTGATATTTAAATAACTATATAATGAGAAAAATAATTGTTCTATTGATGTTTTCGGTCTTATCCTACATGGCTAATGCCCAGAGTATGAGAATGGATACCTATTGTAATCCGCTTAATGTAGACTACACCTATATGATATATAATTCCCACAAGGATATTTCGTATCGTTCGGGAGCAGATCCTGCTGTTGTGGAGTTCAGGGGAGAATATTACATGTTTGTTACCCGTTCGCACGGTTATTGGCATTCTACCGACCTTCAAAACTGGAATTTTATAAAGCCCGAAACATGGTATTTCGAAGGTTCGAATGCTCCGGCTGCACATAATTACAAAGATTCTGTATTATATGTAACGGGTAATCCGTCGGGGCATATGAGTGTATTGTATACCGATAATCCCCAAAAAGGGGATTGGAAAGCTGTTCCGTCTATTATCAACAACCTGCAAGACCCTGATCTTTTTATAGATGATGACGGACAGGCCTATATGTTCTGGGGCTCGTCCAATAAATTTCCGATAAGAGGGCGCAAACTCGATAGGAATAAACGCTTTATTGCTGATACCATGATTGTTGAATTATTCAACCTCGATGCCGGAAAACACGGATGGGAGCGTTTCGGGGAGAACCATTCCGATACCATATTGGACGGATATATCGAAGGTCCTTGGCTGACAAAGCGCAATGGAAAATATTATATGCAATATGCTGCCCCGGGTACTCAATTCAATGTGTATGGCGATGGCGTATATATAGCAGATCATCCATTGGGGCCATATACTTATCAGAAACATAATCCTGTTTCTTATAAACCCGGAGGCTATATGAACGGTGCAGGACATGGTAGTACTGTGGTTGGTCCCGGAGGGAACTATTGGCACTTTTCAACGATGGATTATTCGGTGAATATGACATGGGAAAGACGTCTTTGTATGTCCCCTACATTTTTCGATAAGGACGGTATTATGTACACTGATACCCGTTTTGGCGACTATCCGCGTTATGCACCGTCGGTTGCTAACAAACATGGACACTTCAGAGGATGGATGCTCCTTTCATATAATAAGCCTGTTACAGTTTCGTCATCTCAGGGAGAATTCGATAAATCAGCCCTGACGGATGAAATAGCAAAGACATCGTGGCTGTCGGCTAAAAACGATGATCAACAGTGGGTTATGGTAGACTTGGAGAAGCCCGCCGATATGTATGCTATACAAATAAATTATGCGGATTATCAGTCGGATATATATGGCAGAATCGCAGGGTTAAGGCATCGCTATACGGTAGAAGGCTCATTGGACGGAAAAATCTGGTTTACCATAATAGACAAAAGCAATAGCTTCAAAGATACTCCGAATGATTATATTGAATTGGGATCACCTGTCTTAACACGCTATATCAGGTATAACAATATAGAAGTACCTACTCCCCATCTGGCCATGTCGGAGATACGGGTATTTGGTTTAGGCAAAGGAAAACTTCCTTTGAAAGCAAAGGGCTTCACACTTAACAGACACAAAGACAGGCGTGATATTACCATTTCTTGGGATAAGCAGGACAATGCACAGGGATATAATATCCGCTGGGGAATAGCTCCCGATAAGCTGTATAGTTCGTGGATGGTATATGGAAATAACAGCTTACTTTTAAAGACATTGAATACCGATCAGGAGTATTATTTTGCCATAGAGGTGTTTAATGAGAATGGGATATCCGAGATATCGGAGATAAAGAGAGTCGATTAATTCATGCTGTCCTCAAGCCTTTAAGTTTTAAGCCGACGATTATATTAATGGAAAAGAGAATGGAATCAAAAATATAAATATCCATTTTCCTCAGTCAGACAATCACAAATTTATGAAATAGCTGACTCTTTTTGTTAATATGCCGGAGTAAAAAACACGGGAAGTAGATCCGGCCTGGTTTATACCCATCCTGAGATCTATTGCAGTAACATTTAGCCTTCCTCCTCTTCTTCGTTTTTCTCACCCAGCAAATGGCAAAGGTCGGGGTCTTTACGGATGCGCTCCTTCTCATTCTCTATTATATTAAGGACATCCCGTTTGATTTGGTTGTAGTTCCGTTCTATCTGCTCCTTCATAATATCATTTCCGTTCTCATCCTTAAAATCATTGATAACAGGAATCTTTTTATAGGCTTTGGTTTCCGTTGCTACTTTTTCATTGTCCACGATAATCATTGCATGGAAAATTTTCTGGTCTATCTTCTCCCCGAAATTATCGGCGACCGAACCCACGAACATACCTTGTGACAGGTTGGCGATCTTGGATGCCGGAATCAGGGAATCCATCTGTGTATTGATAGAGGTGGATGTATCCTGCCTGTTGATCGAAATAGACTGCCTTTTTTGAAGAACTTTCCCGAAACGTTCCGACAGGTTCTTAGCCGTTTCCCCGACAACCTGTCCCGAAAAGATATTCCCGACCGTATTTTGGATTACTTTGCTCTCCTTGTCGCCATAGTCACGGTTTAACTGGCTAAAATCCTGAAATCCCAGGCAAACAGCTACTTTATTGCTGCGGGCGGTAGCTATCAGGTTGTCCAAGCCCCGGAAATAGATTGTCGGCAACTCGTCGATAATAACAGAAGACTTTAGCATTCCCTTTTTGTTTATCAGCTTTACAATACGGGAATTGTACAATCCCAACGCGGCCGAATAGATATTCTGGCGGTCGGGATTATTTCCCACACAAAGTATCTTCGGCTCTTTTGGGTTGTTGATGTCGAGGGTGAAATCATTACCCGTCATTACCCAGTAGAGTTGCGGGCTTATCATCCTGGATAAGGGGATTTTAGCGGACGCGATCTGGCCCTGGAGTTGATCCTGGGCGCCTGATTGCTATGCGTCCATAAAGGGAGAAAGGTAATTTTCGAGGGCCGGATAAGAAGTGAGGATGGTGAATATATCGGCATAGGGTTTATTCAGAAATTCTATGGCATGGGGAAACGTGCAATATTTTCCTTCCTTATATATTTTAAGGTACCAGATAATAGCTGCCAGTAGGATAATCGGCGATTCGACAAAGAAGTCACCCTGTTTCTGAATCCAGCTGCGGTTCAAATTTAACATAATTGTATAGGCCGATTCATATGCGTCGCTGATGTCGGTCATAAATTCCGGGGCAATCGGGTTACAGCGGTGGGACTTATGCGGGTCATCGAAATTGATCACATAGAATTTAGGTTTTACCTCATAATTACGCATATTCTTAAGAAGCTCGTTATAGGCAAGTTCTACTGCTTGTTCAAACAAACAATTAACAATAGATGAGTTTGACTCTCCAAATTCGTTGATAATTGATTCGTTAATTGTGTTATAATCCATGATTTAGATATATATTTTCAATCTTGTAGTTTCACTTTTTCGCCAAATAATTCAATATATTTTTCAGGAGTAATAGTGTGAATCGGTATTATTGTCTTAGGATTCAATGCTGAAACAAACTCTATTATACTTGGAATATCTGCATGTCCAGAAGTATGTAAATCTACTACCTTACCGAAAAGCTTCAAGAATTGAGCCGTTTTTCGTTCTTCTTTATATACATTCCATTTTGAATATATTAGACAAGAGTCCTCTTTGTTTATTCGTTTTTGGACTTCATAAATCATACTCTCGCGGACTAGTACTACCATGTCTTTTCTTGTATGCAGCTCATTTGATGCTATTTTAAATTTTGCAAAAGGTTTGAATAAATGTGGCTTTTCTCCTATTACTTTTTGTGTCAATGCCATAGGGAAGAACAAATACACATCGTCAAAGGTAAAAGGATTGGGTATTCTTTTAGGGAGTTTATTCAGAATATTCGCAGTAAATATATCGACAAGCAATACGCGTTTTGTCCGCTTTGTTGCATTATAAAAAGCCTGAATACGAGCTATATTAGCAGATGATTGCAGAACAAATACATTGCCGGACGTACTCTTCATTATATCTTCAGCTCTTTCACTTATTTTGAATTCAGATTCGGCAATATATTCTTCTTTATATAGATTTGTACCCTCTATCAGTAGTTTATCTATATTTTTCAATAAAGGATTACTCTGTATTGCAGCAGTATATTTTTTTGCATAACCATGATTTCGGAAATCTCCTGTATAAAAAATCCGTTCGTCATCACTTTCAATCAAAAAAGAATAAGCATCAAAGGCTGAATGATCAATAAGGAATGGAGTGATAGTAATATCTTTTATGGTTATAGGTGCTTCGTTTGATAAATGTATTATTGGATTGATTGTTTTGGGCTGGTTTGTAAATTCTTGGATTGTACTCCATATCTGAAAAGCGTATTGACCAATATAAACAGGAATATTTCTTGTTATTCTATCGATTAACCCTATATGATCGCCATGCATATGCGAAATAAATATAGCATCAATAGGGTTCTCTGTTGTTGAAGTCTCTGTAAATAAATCAGGTACATTAGGTACTATCCGTTTATTCTCTTGGGTTGAATTTATTTCCGGCAATTCATCTCCAATATCGAATATTATGCGAGCATTGTTTGACGATACTTCGATACAATTACCCCCAATTTGGTTTGCTCCACGATGGATAGTTATTTGCATATTTCAAATTTAAAATTATCGTAATATTGATAAATTTCTACATTTCCATATTCTTGAGGAGTAGTTTTTACTTTCCCCTCGGCTTTAGGCCACACTACTACACACCTAATTGTATCACTCCAATCTCTATCAGTCATTAATTTTGTTAGAAATCTAAAAAAAAATGGTTCGGACTCAATGACCTCTTTAAATTTGGTAGCTTGCTCTTTGACTTTATTTACACGTGAGGATTTCAACTCTATTACAACAAGGTTATTATCTTTATCAATTGCCAAAATATCATTAACTATTCGTTTATTATCTTTTAAAACAATTGCTAATTCGGAGGTTATAAAAGTCAAGTTATCTGCAAATGGTAAAAGATTGTTGTTCTGGATCGCATTGAAAATAATCCATGCTTGAAGTATTTTTTCGGGTGTCTTCCGAACAGGTTCTTTTGGATCAAAGTTTAGCAGTTTTTCTTCGGCATTCTTTCTATTAATTGGGGATATACCTATTTCAGGAGTCTTAGGGTCAAGAGACACAAGCGAACATGAACTTGTATTTCCTCTAAAATGAGCTTTTTTTCAGCGAGTATATCACGGAAATCACGATTAAGCAATCTCGCTAATTGGAAGAATTCTAATTTAAGAACTCTTATAGCTTTGTTTTTATCTTGCCATTCACGAGTCTTTTGCACCTGCTCTAAGGCTTCTTCTAAAGATATAGCTGATTGGTTACTCAGTTGTTCTATGAACTCTTCAGGGTTTCTCACTTCTCGCATTTTCTGTATGGCTTCTTCGGCAGAAATTTCTTTTTTCATGTTTTCAAATTTAATGTATATATAATACGAATGAGCAGAGAAAAAGTATACCGAGATTTAGTTAAAAAAGACCAATCGAAATATAACGCATTGATTACCAATACTGTATTTTCTATGCAATTTTATTCTATATCAGGTATTTTATTCACAGCCTCTCGTTTCTTCTCATCCAAAATACGAGCATAGATCTGAGTAGTTTTTAGTTCTTTATGACCTAACAACTTTGATACAGTATATATTTCTGTACCCAAGTTTAGCTGCATAACTGCATATGTGTGTCTTGCGACATGAAAGGTGATGTCTTTCAGTATCCCTGCTCTCATGCACCATTTTTCTAATGCCTGATTATGCCATGCCGAATATTTCAATCCCATAAAAACTCGATCTTCGGGATTACCCCTTTCTCCTAAATAGCGAGTTGCCTGATCAGATGTTTGATTAACTTGATTTCCATAGCCGTAATATTTTCACATTTATTTACTTTTTGTTTGTTGATATTTCATTAAGTTACTTTCCTATACAGAACTTACTGAAAATATTACCCAATATCTCATCTGTAGAAATTTGACCAGTTATTTCCCCAAGATAATGCATGCACTCCCTAATATCTTGCGCCAAAAAATCTCCCGACAATTGCAGTTCCAACCCATCCTCTACCCTACGAATAGCAGCGAGTGCATTTTCCAATGCCTCGAAATGACGGATATTGCTAACTATCACATCCTGTTCGCTAATTTCCGGTATATTAGCCGCCTTTAGAAGCATTGTCTCTAATTCGCCGGTCTCTTGCGCATACTTAGCAGAAATAAAAATACACTCTGAAATTTCATCTTTAAGCACCTCTTCCTTATTCGCTTTTCTTTCCTGTGAAATAAGATCAACCTTATTAAAAACAAGAATCAGTTTTTTATCCTTTGTTACAGGCAAAATCTTTTCTGCCAACTCTTCCATATGCTCATTGGAAGTTTGGGCATCTGCAATCCATAGAACGATACCGGCTTGTTCAATCTTTTTAAAAGTCCGTTCGATTCCTATACTTTCTATTTCATCTACAGTATCACGTATCCCTGCCGTATCGATCAATCTGAAAGTTACTCCTTGTATGTTAATTACATCTTCTATCACATCACGTGTTGTACCATGTATATCTGAGACAATCGCTTTTTCTTCATGTAATAGAAGATTCAGCAGTGTCGATTTCCCGACATTGGTCTCTCCTATTATCGTTACAGGGATTCCTTTTTTAACAGCATTCCCCAAACTAAAAGAATCCGCCAGTTTCCTAATGTGCATTTCTATTTGACGTACCGTTTCTTTCAGATTCTCCCTATTAGCAAATTCAACATCTTCTTCCGAAAAATCAAGTTCCAATTCTATTAAAGACGAGAAATTCAGTAACTCGGTTCGCAACTCTATCAGTTTATTACTAACCCCTCCCCGCATTTGATTCATTGCCAAACGATGTGTTGCAGCGGATGAAGAGGCTATTAAATCCGCCACTGATTCAGCCTGGGAGAGATCCATCTTTCCATTCAAAAATGCACGTTGAGTAAACTCTCCCGGCTGTGCCAACGATGCTCCTTCAGAAATCAACAATTGCAATATGCTCTGTTGAATATAGACCGAACCATGACACGATATTTCCACAACATCCTCACCGGTAAATGAATGCGGAGATTTAAATATACTCACCAATACCTCATCCAGAACAGCATCTCCTTGATAAACAGAGCCGAAATGAATCGTATTCGGTTTCTGATCAATTAACTTACTTCCACCTGGAGATTTAAATACCGAGTCCACAAGCCCGATACATCCGGTACCGGACAAACGTATAACAGCAATACCTCCTGTACCCGCCGGAGTAGAAATAGCTGTTATTATATTGTTTTCTTGCATACTATATTTGTTTATAAGTCAAAGATAAACAGTTTTTACTTAAGTTGATAAAATTCTCTTTCGATCATTGTAAATACTATTGCATGAATCTCTTTTATTTACTATTTTGCGCCTTATTACAATGACAAAAATTGATGAATAAACTTTAAATGCAATGACAAAAATCCGGTTTGGAATAGTAGGAACAAATTCGATAACAGATAAAATTTTGGATGCAGCAAAACAAGAAAGCCGTTTTGAACTGACCGCTGTCTATTCCCGTACAACAGAACGCGCCAATGAATTTGCTAAAAAGCATAATATCCCACATACATTTACAGTATTAGAAGAAATGGCCTCCAGCACTCTTATTGATGCTGTATATATCGCTTCTCCCAATTCGTTACACGCTCCACAAAGTATTCTATTTATGAATCATGGAAAGCATGTATTATGCGAAAAACCCCTTGCCTCGAATGCCGGCGAAGCAAAAATGATGATAGAGGCATCTGAGAGAAATAATGTTACGCTAATGGAGGCCATGAAACCAACATTGACTCCTAATTTTTTCAGCATAAAAGATAATCTTGATAAGATAGGGGCAATCCGTCGGTATTTCTCCTGTTATTGTCAATATTCATCACGTTATGATCAACTAAAGGACGGCATTCTCATGAACGCTTTCGACCCGAAGCTATCTAACGGAGCTGTGATGGATATCGGAATATACACCATTTATCCGATGGTCGTATTATTCGGAAGGCCAAGTAAAATCAGTGCGACAGGAATTAAATTAACAACAGGTGTAGATGGACAAGGAGCTATCAATTTCGAATACGATGGAATGAATGCAACCGTATTGTATTCCAAAATAGCCGATTCAACTCTTGAAACAGAGATACAAGGCGAAGAGGGAACAATTATATCGGACAGAATAAACATTATAAACCGGGTATCACTCAAATACAGAAACGGAAAAGAGATTGAGATAAGCACTTCAAATCCACTGCATGAATACTATTATGAGATCGCTGAATTTATAAACCTGATAGAAGCAGGAAAAAGGCAATCAAAAATTAACAGTCACGAAAATTCACTTATCACATTAGAAATCATTGATGAGATAAGAGCACAACTGGGAATAGTATATCCGGCAGATGATATATAACTAATGTCTTATTTGTTAATTTTTAAAAGATATCAAATAATTATTCTATTTTGCTCATGTTATTTCTCCATCTATTTACAATTTATTAGTAAAGTCAACTATTTTTAACAAATTATCAAACCCAACTTATCCAAAATATACCTAGCTTTATTTCCGTATTAATAGGTAGTCTATTATTGTTTGGTTAGGCATCTAATAGGCTTATAAACAGATATTTTACAAGATCAATCAAAATTCATAGTCTTTAACGGAAGGCTATTGATAATTTATATAATTTAATCTATGAATGAACTAACATCTTATTCTCGCCCTCAGACATTTTGGCTGGTCGCTCTGAGATTATTAATCGGCTGGCATTTTTTATACGAGGGCACAGTAAAAATTCTTAATTCGGGCTGGACAGCCTATCCTTATCTGATGGATTCTCACGGTTTCCTATCTGATCTTTTCCATGGAATCGCAGAGAACCCGCAAATTTTAGCCATCTCCAATATAATAAATATATATGGATTAACGCTTATCGGTCTGGGGCTCATCTTGGGATGCTTTTCTCGCGTTGCATCCATAGGGGGCATCGTTTTTCTAGCCTTATACTATCTTTCGCACCCTCCATTTATAGGAGTTGAATATATGATGCCTACCGAAGGTTCTTATTTATGGATAGACAAAAATGTAATTGAAATCGGAGCCTTAATGGTACTAATATATTTTCCTACATCCCGGATTATAGGTCTCGACCGGTATATTTCTAAAATATTCAATCGCAAATCAGCATAATACTATGACATCTGAAGATAAAAATACACCCGAAAAGAAAAACGAAAAAGAAAAGCAAAAAAGCGCGCTCCCTGAATCCGAAGGGCGCCGCAATGCGATAAAAGCCCTGGCCACAGTTCCTATATTAGGCGCAATGGCATATGGAGTATATAAAAAGCAGAAACACGACAATACCTTCAGAGATGTAAGCGATGTATTTAGCGTAAGCAAAGACGATTTCAGTATAGCGAATCTGCAACCCAACGGCAAACAGATCCGTTTAGGGATCATAGGTTGTGGCATAAGAGGGAAGCAATTGTTGAGAGCAATTGGATTTACTACTCCTGAGTCGATCCAAAAGCTAATCGACGGAGCAAAACAAGACTCGAAAGATACACGTTATAAAGACTATCTGGACCAAGAAGCCCTGAATGTTACGATAACAGGTGTTTGCGATATATTCGACACCTTTGCCGAAGAAGGAATTGCAGCGGGAGCTAATATCCATAGGGAAGGAGTAGGTGGAAAATCAGGGCCGGCGCCAAAACGTTACCGTACCTATCAGGAAATGTTAGCCGCCGATGATATTGATGCGGTAATTATTGCAACTCCGGACCATTGGCATAGCACTATGGCAATGGATGCAGCTAGAGCCGGAAAGCACGTGTATGTGGAAAAGCCATTATCATGGACTGTTCCCGAAACATATATGGTTCGGGAGGTTATTAAACAAACAGGAGTGGTATTCCAGTTAGGACATCAGGGAAGACAGGTTGCCAGCTATCTGAAAGCAAAGGAAATAATAGATAAGGGTTTGCTGGGGAGTATTTCTCTAATTGAAGTTTGTACCAACAGAAATTCTCCGAATGGGGCTTGGGTATATGACATCGACCCTACTGCCAATCCACAAACTATCGACTGGAAACAATTTGAGGGAAACAATGAGAGGGTAAAAGAATACACAGACTACATGACCAAACATAACCTCTTGAAATATGTAGGCCCCGATGAAAGAAATAAATTCAGCCTTGAACGATTCTTCCGTTGGCGTTGCTGGTGGGATTACAGCACGGGGCTAAGCGGCGATTTATTAACACACGAATATGATGCCGTTAACCAAATACTCGGTGTGGGCATACCACATTCGGCTACTTCTTCGGGAGGTGTATACTTCTTCAAAGATGGCAGGACAGTACCCGATGTACTGCAAACAACTTTCGAATTTTCCGATAAAAACTTCACCATGTTGTATAGCGCTACTCTTGCCAACAGCTCAAACAGACCTAAAATGATTATGGGGCACGATGCCGCTATGGAAGTAGGCAATACGTTGACGGTGAAAGTAGATAAGGAATCAACCCGGTATAAGGAAAAAATAGAAAAAGGAATCATTAAACCTGACGTACCTTTCTATACTTATATTCCCGGCAGAAGCAAGGTAGATGCTATTACATCACCTACCGAGCTATATTTCGCGCAAAGAGGGCTGCTATATTCCTATCTCGGAGGAAAACGCTATGATACCACATACCTTCATATGCGCGAATGGCTCGAATGTATCCGCGACAGGAATAAAAAACCTTCCTGCGACATAGACGCTGCTTTCGAAGAAGCTATTACCGCGCATATGGGAACACGAGCCTATCTGGAAGGACGTACCATGTATTGGGATAAAGATAAAGAAGAAATCATAAGAGGAGAGATAAATTAATATAACAACTTTTGAATCTAATTAATATAAACCTAAAAAAACAAGGAATTATGGCATCAGACATCTCCAGGAGAAAATTTCTCCAAACAGGGGCCAAAGCCGCTATCGGATTAACAATTATCCCCAGTACGGTTTTAGGTAAAAATTTCGGGCATGTAGCTCCAAGCGATAAATTAAACATCCTTGGTGTAGGCGTCGGAGGACGCGGAGCCGGAGTATTGAAAGGCATGGCAAGCCAGAATATTATCGGATTATGCGATGTAGACTGGAAATACAGCGCTCATGTGTTTAAAGACTATCCAAAGGCTAAAACCTTCTATGATTACAGAAAAATGTATGATGAACTTGGCAAAAAAGCCGATGCTGTCATGGTAGCTACAGCAGACCATACGCATGCCATAGTAGCAGCAGATGCTATGACTATGGGAAAACATGTTTATGTGGAAAAACCATTAACTCATACCGTATATGAATCCCGGCTACTTACAAAACTGGCGGAAAAACATAAAGTTGCCACCCAAATGGGTAACCAGGGTGCTTCAGGCGAAGGCGTACGCAAAGTGTGCGAATGGATATGGAACGGAGAAATAGGAGAAGTTACAAAAGTTGAAGCCTTTACCGACCGCCCTATTTGGCCTCAGGGATTACCTCGTCCGGAAGTAGCGGATACCGTGCCTGAGACCTTAAAATGGGATCTTTTTATAGGGCCTGCCAAGCCCCGTGATTACAATGCCATTTACACCCCTTGGAACTGGCGCGGCTGGTGGGACTTTGGAACAGGAGCTCTTGGTGATATGGCTTGCCATATACTTCATCCTGTATTCAAAGGCTTAAAATTGGGCTACCCTACAAAAGTACAAGGAAGTTCAACATTGCTGCTTACCGATTGTGCGCCAAACGCACAAACCGTGAAATTCACTTTCCCTGCACGCGACAATATGCCGAAAGTTGCTCTACCGGAAGTAGAAGTAACATGGTATGACGGAGGTTTAAAACCAATGCGTCCGGAGGGATTCCCTGCGGGAAGAGACATGAACGATGGTGGTGGCGGAGTTATTTTCCACGGAACAAAAGATACATTATTCTGCGGTAGTTACGGAAAAGACCCTTGGTTGCTATCAGGTCGCACTCCTAATGCGCCAAAAGTGTTGAGAGAAGTTCCGAACGAAGATCATCAAATGGACTGGGTACGCGCTTGTAAAGAAGATGCTTCGAGCCGGATAGAAACAACATCACCATTCAGTGAAGCAGGACCGTTCAACGAAATGGTTGTAATGGGAGTTCTGGGAGTAAGACTGCAAGGATTGAATCAAGAACTGCACTGGGACGGAGCAAATATGAAGTTTACCAATATTTCACCTACGGCTACTATACGTACAGTCATTAAAGACGGATTTAAGATCACTGACGGACACCCTACTTTTGACAAAAAGATGACAGACCCTGTTAACGCATTAGAGTTCGCTCAGGAATTAATCAAACATACGTACCGCGATGGTTGGAAATTACCGGCCATGCCTTAATTAACATATTAGTATAATTTAAAATCAAATAATATGAAAAAAGTAATTTATAGTTTGAGTTGCCTTATAGTTGCCGGAGCCTTAACTGCTTGCGGCGGGAAAAGCACAGATAATAAAAAAACAGATTCAGATTCAACTAAAACAGAAAACGCCGTGCCTGAATATAAAGAATTAGATAAAGCGCAAGTAGATATTTCCAAATATACAGCGGATAAAAACGGGTATATAACCTTATTCGATGGAAAATCTACAGAAGGATGGCGCGGTTATGGTAAAGACAACCTGCCCGGGAAATGGAGTATCGACAATGGAGCTCTCAAATTTACAGGAGCAGGTGGAGGTGAAGCTCAGGAAAAAGACGGAGGCGATATTATATTTGCCCATAAATTTAAAAACTTTATTTTAGAACTGGAATGGAAAGTTGCCAAAGGGTCTAACTCCGGTATTTTCTATCTGGCTCAGGAAATAGAGTCGAAGGATAAGGATGGAAATACAGTATTGGAACATATCTACATTTCTTCTCCTGAATACCAGGTACTGGATAATGCAAATCATGTGGATGCAATGGCCGGAAAAGATGGTAACAGACAGTCGGGTTCTTTGTACGATATGATACCGGCCAAGCCTCAGAACGCACGCCCATATGGAGAGTGGAACAAAACAGAGATCGTAGTTTCGAAAGGAACAGTATTCCACAAGCAAAATGGTGAAACTGTTTTAGAATATCATTTGTGGACTCCTGAGTGGACTAAAATGCTCGAAGAAAGTAAATTTAGTAAAGAAAAATGGCCTCTTGCTTTTGAATTGCTGAACAACTGTGGCGGTCCTAATCGTGAAGGATATATCGGCCTACAGGATCATAGCGACGATGTATGGTTCCGCAACATCAAAATCAAAGTTTTAGACTAATTAATGTTGATCAGGAGTTAAGGAGGCGAGAAGTTAAGTAGTTAAGTAGAAGACCACTCTACTAACTACTTAACTACTTGCTACTTGCTACTAACTACTTAATTTATATATTATGAAAACATCAATATTATTAACCATCGCTCTTCTAATGCTTGCATCCTGTTCTCCAAAAGCTGATACTACTCAACAATCAGCTCCGCCGAAAAAAGATATTGCCCTCCAATTATATTCATTAAGGGATGATATAAAAAAAGATTACGCAGCAACAATAAAAAAAGCCGGAGAAATGGGTTATACTGCTGTAGAAGCTGCCTCCTACGGAGATGGCAAATTCTACGGAAAAACACCTGAAGAATTCAAAGCCGATATTGAAGCTGCCGGGATGAAAGTCCTTTCGTCTCATACAACAAAGCCTCTTTCTGAAAAGGAGTTGGCATCTAAAGATTTTTCCGAATCTTTAAAATGGTGGGATGAAGCCATCAAAGCGCATAAAGCCGCAGGAATGAAGTATATTGTTGCTCCATGGATGGATGTACCGAAAACACTTAAAGACCTGCAAACATATTGCGAGTATTATAACGAAATAGGCAAAAGATGTAAGGAAAATGGAATATCATTCGGATATCATAATCATGCTCACGAATTTCAGAAAGTGGAAGATACAGTAATGTACGATTATATGCTCGAGAACACGAACCCGGAATACGTATTCTTCCAAATGGACGTATATTGGGTAGTACGCGGGCAACAGAGCCCTGTTGATTACTTCAACAAGTATAAAGGACGTTTTGCTTTACTGCACATCAAAGACAACAAAGAGCTTGGACAAAGTGGCATGGTAGGTTTCGATGCTATTTTCAAAAACACAGATGCAGCAGGAACCAAGCACCTGATTGTAGAGGTTGAAAAATATAATTTCACACCGGAAGAAAGTGTAAAACAAAGTCTCGATTACTTGCTTAATTGCCCTCTTGTAAAAGAAAGCTACGATAAGTAAAGAATCATAATAACAAGGTCTCGAATTGAGACCTTGTTGCTTTTAGAACAACAGATAATGGAAACAACAATGACTGACGACGGAACCTTCTACTCTACCATTCAGGGGTTTGCTGAAGGTACTAGTTATAGGATTATTTATGAAGGTCATTGGAATATTCAAAAAGAGATAGAATCTCTACTTTCCATTTTCGAAAAATCATTATCTGTATACGATCCTTCTTCCATCATCTCAAGAATCAACCGAAATGAGGACCTTAAAGTAGACGATTACTTCAAGGTAGTTTTCAACAGGGCAAAAGAAATAAGTACCCTGACCGGAGGATTGTTCGATATTTCTGCCGAGCCTTTATTCAGAGTATGGGGATTTAGTTCCGAAGGGAAAAATATTCCGGATAAAGAGAAAATAGAAGAATTGAAAAAATATATAGGGATGGATAAAATCCGGTTAGAGAACAAACGGATAATCAAAGACCACCCTAATATTGTACTTAACGCGAATGCTATCGCCAAAGGTTACTCTGCCGATATAGTAGCTTCATTCCTTAATAAGAATTGTGATAATTACCTGGTAGAAATAGGAGGAGAAATCCGTGTAAAAGGATATAATCCACAAAGAGAAACTTGGTCGATAGGTATAGATCGCCCGATAGAGGGAAATTTTCTTCCGGGAGAAAACGGACTTCAACTCATCCTGCAAATAACAGACAAAGGAATTGCCACATCCGGTAACAACAGGCAGTTTTATATAGAGAACGGCCGGAAAATAATACATACAATTAATCCTGCGACCGGCTATCCTGCAAAACACAATTTAGTATCCACTACAGTCATTGCCAACGATGCCCTCACAGCCGATGCCTACGCCACAGCTTTTATGGTAGGAGGAATGGAAAAAGCCGGACAGTGGATTGAAGAAAATCCTGAGCTGGATGCCATCTTTATCTGTGATGAACAAGGAGAATACAAAGTATATTATACTTCCCTGATAGAAGATAAGTTGATTTTTGATATTTAAGATATATTGTAATCTGACAAATTTCCATATAATACCCTCCACCGCCCCATCTTTTCGCATTGCATCCCCTTAATTTTCAAAAACTTTGCGTACATTTGTGCGATTTTAAGAAGTTTAGAAAAAATATTTATGATGAATCCGATTACAAAGAGTATCGATTTGGGTGATGGAAGGTCTATCACCATTGAAACCGGAAAACTTGCAAAACAAGCTGATGGATCTGTTATGCTACGCATGGGTAACACCATGTTGTTGGCAACAGTTACTGCTGCTAAAGACGCTAAGCCGGATGTTGATTTTATGCCTTTACAGGTAGAGTATAAAGAAAAATTTGCTGCATTTGGCCGGTTTCCGGGAGGTTTCCAACGCAGGGAAGGGCGTGCATCAGATTATGAAATATTGGTTTGCCGCTTGGTTGACCGTGCGCTTCGCCCGTTATTTCCGGACGATTATCATGCTGAGGTTTTTGTCAATGTTATTCTATTTTCATCCGACGGAGAAGATATGCCGGACGCATTGGCCGGATTGGCAGCTTCTGCCGCACTTGCTGTATCTGATGTTCCGTTCAACGGCCCTATCTCGGAAGTGAGAGTAGCACGTATCGATGGACAATTCGTTCTGAATCCTACATTTACCCAATTGGCGCAAGCCGATATGGACATTATGGTAGGCGCTACTATTGACAATATTATGATGGTGGAAGGCGAATTTAAAGAAGTTTCAGAAGCAGAAATGCTCGAAGCCATCAAATTTGCTCACGATGCTATCAAGGTACAATGTCAGGCACAAATAGAACTGATGGAAGCAGTTGGTAAAACTGTTAAGCGTGAGTATTGTCACGAAACAAACGACGAAGATTTACGTAAAGACGTATGGGCTAAATGTTTCGATAAAGCTTATGCGGTAGCTACATCTTGTAACACAAACAAACACGAACGCAGTGATAACTTTGCTGCCATCGTAGACGAATATAAAGCTAACCTTACTGAAGAGGAATTAGCTGAAAAAGGCTCCTTGATTTCCCGTTATTACCATGATGTGGAAAAAGAAGCTATGCGCCGTTCAATCTTAGACGAAGGTAAACGCCTCGATGGACGTAGTACAACCGAAATTCGCCCTATCTGGAGTGAAGTGGACTACCTCCCGGGAGCTCATGGCTCAGCGGTATTTACACGTGGTGAAACCCAATCATTGACAACTGTAACTTTAGGTACAAAACTAGATGAGAAGATCATCGACGATGTACTAAACAACGGAAAAGAAAGATTCCTTTTACATTATAACTTCCCTCCATTCTCGACAGGTGAAGCAAGACCTCAGCGTGGAGTAGGCCGTCGCGAAATCGGCCACGGAAATTTGGCTCACAGAGCGTTGAAACCAATGATACCGGTCGATTATCCTTACGTGATACGTGTCGTATCAGATATATTGGAGTCGAACGGTTCTTCTTCTATGGCTACAGTTTGTGCCGGAACACTTGCACTAATGGATGCCGGTGTGAAAATCAAAAAGCCTGTAACAGGTATTGCCATGGGACTTATCTCGGAAAAGAAGGGAACAAATTATGCTGTGCTTTCTGATATTCTGGGAGACGAAGACCACTTGGGAGATATGGACTTCAAAGTATGCGGAACCAAAGATGGTATCACAGCAACCCAAATGGATATCAAGGTAGACGGACTATCTTACGAAATACTTGAAAAAGCTTTGAACCAGGCTCGTGAAGGTCGTTTGCATATTATGGGCAAAATACAAGAAACATTAGCCGAACCGCGTGCTGACTTGAAAGATAATGCACCACGTATTGAAGTAATAATCATCAATAAAGAATTCATAGGAGCTGTCATCGGCCCTGGAGGAAAAATTATACAAGGTATCCAGGAAGAAACCGGAGCGACAGTTACTATTGAAGAAATAGATGGTTATGGACGTGTCGAAGTTTCAGCAACCAATAGACAATCTATAGAAGCTGCTGTTGCCAAAATTAAAGGCATTGTAGCTGTTCCCGAAGTAGGCGAAGTATACACCGCTAAGGTGCGTTCGGTAATGCCATATGGCGCATTCTGCGAGTTCCTGCCGGGGAAAGATGGTTTACTTCACATTTCTGAACTTTCATGGGATCGTGTAGAAGACATGGAAAAGGCCGGACTAAAAGAAGGGGACCAAATTGAAGTGAAACTGATTGATATTGATCCTAAAACAGGTAAATTCAAATTATCCCGTAAAGTACTTCTTCCTCGTCCTCCAAGACCGGAAAAACCTATTCAAAAGAACAATAACACTGAGGGTAATCCCCAATCACAAGCTTAATTAAGCCATAAATATCCTTACATAAAGAAAGAAGGTATCCCAAAAGCGGATGCCTTCTTTTTTAATTAGTCAATCCTTAAAAAGTCATTTTAAGTTCAAGTATAAAAAAGTCTGCCTGTATTTTGCAAAAGAAACAGGCCATTTTTTGTTTGTATTTGTTGATCATTCTCTTGAAGTTGAATCCCGCCGCCGC